>JANMEX010000397.1:0-4586 GCA_031377485.1 Phyllobacteriaceae bacterium | reverse complement strand
TGCACTTCAACCCGTTCCGGCATGGTTTTGGCAAGACGTATTGCGATCGAACGAGTGTCCGACGACAAAGGCCTTTTGGCGTTGGTCAGGAAATGTGGCTCAATCAGCCTTGATAACGCAGATATTGATCCATGGGTAAGGGCGGCAATAGGTTCCGACGAAGGCGATTGGGCAGTTTTTATGCAACCAAAACCGTTCAGCGCGATCGTAAACAATTTTACTGGCGATAGGCCTTCTGTGCTGTAGTTGTAGCTTTTTCGTTTTTCATCTGTTTCTTGATTTCATCCAAAGAGTCACTCGCCTCAATTGCCGCCATGGACAGGAAATATTCCACCTGACGAATATTATAGATGGATGATGTGTTTGCCAACTCTATCAACAAATCAGAAATGTATCGTAGAAAGTCAATTTTCTGCTGGAAGCGAATTTCAGCAATCGTATTTCCTTCGCTAAAAATTTTCATGACTTTCCTCACCATGGTGATTTGTTGTCACCATCATGTAGCCGAAAAAAATCCGAATAGAATTCGTACAACTAGCGAAGCATTCGCCGATTTAGCACATGCCGTAACGAAAATGTTATCGTTAAGTGATTGAAAATACTACTAAAAACACCTCCATTTATTTCGACAATATTTCTGTTTTCATTTTTTACTTGGTTACAATGTGATGAATTCGCAATGTAAACACTGTACCCTATCCCCGCATCTTCGCCCCTGTCGGATCAAATAGCGGCTCAACATTGATTTTCGCCTTGCGTCGCACACCGAGAATCTCGATCTCGAACAGCCCTTCGCTCTCATCAAGCGCCAGTTCCTTGGGGACATATCCCTGCGCCATCGACTTTTCGACATAGTGGGCGTAGCCGCCGGAGGTGACCCAGCCGACGACCCTCCAGCCGTCGCGTTCGATGCCGGTGTCGGCACTGCGCGGGGTTTCTTTGCCTGATGCATCAGTGCGAGGAGCTCCGTAGCCGTGGGGCTTGTCGACAGTGCCGAAGTCCGTGGACGTCTTGGCCCAGATGGGTTCGTCGCCCATGACATCGGCGTCGAGCGCATCGACGACGAAGGACACGCGGCGCAGTTTGCCGCCGCCTTCTTCAAGCTGTTTGGCGGCAGCGGCGCGGCCGATGAAGTCGTTTTTGGAGAGCTTCATCCAGCGTTCCATGCCGCCTTCAAAGATGTTGTAAATCGGGCGCAACTCGCGGAACCATGTCGGGAAGTTCTTTTCGAGACGCATGGATAGAAGGGCGCGCATGCCGAAATCGACGATGCCAAACTCTTCGCCCGCGGACTTGATGCCGGCGTAAATCTTGCGCTGGTAGGATGGCTCCATCCAGAGTTCATAGCCAAGGTCGCCTGCATAGGTGAGGCGGTTGACGATGGCTGGCGCGCCATTCACGTCGATCTCGCGGATGTCCATGAAGCGGAAGGCTTCGTTGGAACAATCGGCGTCCGTGAGTTTCTGCAGCACCTTGCGGCTGTTCGGGCCGACTATGGACAGGCCTACAAGGTTGACACCGAAACGGCGGATGGCGACTGAGCCATCTTTTGGCAGATGCTTTTCAAACCAGCGCATATGGTATTTCTGCGCGGCGATGGAGCCCCAGATCATGAATTTGGAATCGGCGAGTTTTGCGATTGTGAAATCACCGATGATCTTGCCGTTTTCGTTTAACATCGGGGTAAGCACGATGCGGCCGATTTTCGGCATGGAATTGGTCATCAAGTAGTTCAGGAATGCTTCCGCACCGTCGCCGGTCACTTCGTACTTTGCAAAGTTTGAAGTCTCAGTGACGCCGACGCTTTCCCTTGTTTTCTTCACTTCGTTGCCAATCGGGCCGAAATCGTTGGAGCGGTGGAAGGACACGATGTCTCGAGCTTCCGTGCCTTTTGGCGCGAACCACAGTGGGGTCTCCAAGCCCCAGCTGTCGCCCATGACGGCGTTGTTGTCGCGCACCATGATGTCGTAAAGCGGCGTGGTTTGCTGCGGGCGCGCATCCGGCAATTCTTCGTTGGGGAAGCGGATGGAGAACCGGCGAGAATAGTTTTCGCGCACCTTGGCGTTGGTGTAGCGCAGCGTTGCCCATTCGCCGTAGCGGGCGACGTCCATGCCCCAAATATCGGCACCCGGATCGCCATGAACCATCCAGTTGGAGAGGGCGAGGCCGACGCCGCCGCCTTGGGAGAAGCCGGCCATGACGGCGCAGGCGCACCAGAAATTGGTGAGGCCCGGTACCGGGCCGACCAACGGATTGCCATCCGGTGCAAAGGTGAACGGGCCGTTGATAACCTGCTTGATGCCGGCGTTTTCGAGCGCCGGGAAATGGCGGAAGCCGATTTCCAGCGACGGGGAAATGCGGTCAAGGTCCGGCTGCAGGAGTTCGTGGCCGAACGACCACGGCGTTTCCTTTTCCGACCATGGTTTGCAGGCGCGCTCGTATGTGCCCAGCAGGATGCCGTTGCGTTCCTGACGGGTGTAAATCTCGCCTTTGAAGTCGATGACGCCGATGAGTTCCTTGCCGGTGGACTGGTTGTATTCCATCACTTCCGGCATGTCTTCGGTCAGGAGATACATGTGCTCCATGGCCAAGAGCGGCAGTTCGAGGCCGACCATGCGCCCGACCTCGCGCGCCCACAGGCCGCCGCAGTTGACGACATGTTCGGCTTTGACTGTGCCTTGCTCCGTCACGACATTCCACGTGCCGTCGGTCTCTTGCGTAAGTTCGACGACGCGGTTGCGCAGGACGATTTCCGCGCCGAGTTTTTGTGCGGCCTTGGCGTAGGCGTGGGTGGTGCCGGAGGGGTCGAGATGGCCTTCGACCGGGTCCCACATGGCGCCGACGAAATGTTTTTCATCCATCAGCGGGAACATCGCCTTGGCCTCTGACGGGGTGATGAGTTCGGTGTCCATGCCGAGATAGCGGCCCTTCGCGTGGGCGAGGCGCAGGAAATCCATGCGTTCCTTGGTGTCCGCCATCATGACGCCACCGGTCAGATGGAGGCCGATCTTCTGGCCGGAAAGTTCTTCGATCTCGCGGTAAAGCTGGACCGTGTAGGCCTGCAGCTTGGCGACATTCGGATCGCCGTTCAGCGTGTGAAAGCCGCCGGCAGCATGCCATGACGAACCGGAGGTAAGCTCCGAGCGCTCGATCAGCATCACGTCTTTCCAGCCAGCCTTGGCAAGGTGGAACAGAACCGAGCAACCAACAACACCGCCGCCGATAACTACTGCTTTAACGTGGGATTTCATGTGGTTAGACCTTGGTGCTTATGGTTTGATTCAATGAACTCAAAAATCCGTCTTTACGCCACCCTCGCGGATGCGGCGGTTGACGAAATCGTTGACGGCTTCTTCCGTAGCGGGGTCGATGGCGGGCTTTTCCCAAGATGCCAAGCGCTCTTTCCAGATGCGGTTGGCCTTTTGATACGCGGTCGGCGAGCCCGCCTCTTGCCAGGTTTCATAGTTGCGCCAGTCAGAAAGGATCGGCGCGTAGAAGGCGTTCTTGAAGCGGCTTTGCGTGTGCGGTGTGCCGAAGAAATGGCCGCCGGGGCCGACATCGTTGATGGCGTCAAAGCCGAGCGCTTCTTCGGAGAGATCGAGCGGCGTCAGGAATTCTGCGACCATTTGCAGGAGGTCGATGTCGAGGATGGTCTTTTCATACGAGCATGAAAGACCGCCTTCCATCCAGCCTGCACCATGGAGCAGGAAGTTGCCGCCGCCATTGACAGCGCCCCAAAGCGAGAAAACGCTTTCATAGGCTGCCTGCGCGTCCATGGTGTTGGCGGCGCAGACATTTGAGGTGCGATAGGGGATGCCATAGCGCCGCGCCAACTGGCCGCCGACATGCTGGGCCTTCATGTATTCCGGCGTGCCGAAGGCGGGAGCGCCAGACTTCATGTCGACGTTGGAGGTGAAGCCGCCATAGCCGACCGGTGCGCCCTTTTTCACCATTTGGGTGAAGGCGATGCCGGCAAGTGCTTCGGCATTTTGTTGTACCAATGCACCTGCCACGGTGACGGGCGCCATTGCACCCGACAGTGTGAAAGGCGTGACGATGATGATCTGGCCGCGTGAGGACATCTGGATGATGCCTTCCATCATCGGCACATCCAGCTTCAGTGGCGAGTTGGTGTTGATGATCGAATAAATCGACGGCTGTTCTAGCAGTTCGTCGTGGCTGATGCCGCGCGCAAGGCGGGCGATTTCAATGCCGTCGATGTTGCGGTCAGCGCCGAGCGAATAGACGTGGAAGGCCTTGTCGGTCAAAAGCGAGAGATCGCGTAGGCATTCGAGGTGCCGGATTGACGGGTGAATGTCAATCGGCTCGACGGGGTAGCCGCCGGTGGTGTTGATGATGTTGTGGACTTGCGCGAGCTTGATGAGATTGCGGAAATCTTCCTGATTGCCGCCGCGGCGACCTTTGTCCATGCAAGTGACGTTTGGCGCCGAGCCCATCTGCGAGAAGATGATGTTATTGCCGCCAAAACGGACATTATGCTCGGGATTGCGGGCGTGAAGGGTAAATTCACGGGGTGCTGTGCTGATGGTTTCCAGCACGAAATCAGGGTCAAAGCGTACGCGTTC
>JANMEX010000384.1:0-19755 GCA_031377485.1 Phyllobacteriaceae bacterium | reverse complement strand
TCGCCAAGCTTGTAGAGTTCGCGGCGGTTTTGCCAGGCGCGCAGCATGGACGCGGCTTTTTCCACAGTCGCGATCGCGGTAGCCGCCAATGCAGCGCGCGCGCCGGTGGGCTTTGAAACTTCGCAGCAATCGATTGTGGTCATGGCTTTGGTCCTTTCGCGACGCGCAGGCAACAGTTTCCCGCGCCCGGAATCCCTTGATCCGGAGTGGCGGTGGCGGTCAACTCCGCCCCTTGTTCTGCATGTGAATAATCTATGCGCGGGTGATTGATTTAACAAACGAATGTTTTTAATGTGAACCATCATTACTCGTTATGTATGGATGGACCCCATGGCCACGCCGCTTGATCTCGACCAGTTGCAGACTTTTGTCGCCATTTCCGATGCCGGGTCGTTCACCCGGGCTGCTGACGAGGTGCACAAGACCCAGTCCGCCGTTTCGATGCAAATGCGCCGCCTTGAAGAGCGGATTGGCAAGACGTTGTTCGAGAAGGACGGACGTAATAACCGACTTACCGAAGACGGCGAAAAACTCTTGAATTTCGCTCGCCGCATGTTGCGGCTGAATTCCGAAACTGTGCTGGCGTTCGACGACACAAAACTCGAAGGCCACATCCGTATTGGTATGCCTGATGATTATGCCGACCGTTTCCTGCCCGAAATCATGGCGCGGTTTGCACGCTCCAATCCCAGAGTGGAGCTTTCCATAATCTGCGAGCCGACAGTGAACCTCATTGAACAGGTGAACCGCGGTGCCATTGACCTTGCGCTGATCACCCATGTTCCAGAGCAGGGCTATTCGGAAATCGTCCGACGCGAGCCTTTGCTGTGGGTGACCTCCGCCAACCACTCGGTCCATGAAGAGCCGATCCTCCCCCTCGCCTTCGGCCGCCCCAATTGCGTCTGGCGCCGCTCCGCCGCCGAGGCCCTGTCCAACATGAAGCGCGAGCACCGCGTCCTTTTCACCTCTTGGTCCGCAACTGTCCTCATCGCCTCGGTGCTGGCCGGTCTTGCCGTCTCGGTGCTGGCCGAATGTTCACTGCGCCCCGGCATGCGCGTGCTTGGTGAAGCGGATGGCTTCATCCTCCTCCCCGATGTTGAAATCGGCCTGATCCGGGCTCGAGGCCGTCGCTCACCAATCATCGAAGCCATGGCGCAGCATATTCTGGAGAGTCTCGACAATCTGACATCACCCGGGTTCGAGGGCGAGATCAGGCTGAAGCGGGCGGGAGCTGGGTTGCAGCCGCGGTGGTGATTGAAGTCACATCCCCAGCGCGGCCCGAAACTCTGCTGCTTGTTTTTCTGCCGCATCCATTGTTCCGAGCGGACGCGACGACAGCGGGCGGCCTGCAGTGAGATTGATGATGGCGTACCAGTCGTCGGGGCCTTCCATTTGTTCGCGCCTTATGACTGCGATGGAGGATATATCGACAGCGCGGAAGGTTTGGCGGCTGCTGCCCCAGAGATATTTCCAGTCGACGATGAGGAAGCCGGGGCTGAACCGGTAGTCGAGCGATGGCGTGAAAGCGCCTGCATACGCGATGCCAGCGCCAACGCTCATGCCGCCCAACATGATGAAGCCGAAGAATGGCGAGGTGAAATTCAGCGGCCAGACACCCCTCCACAGCTCATAGGGGCAGATGATGAGCGCGAAGAGGCCGGCGGCAGTGAAGATGGCCCGCTGAAAATTTGTGTTGGGTAGGTCATAGTGCAGCACGCTGGCAGTCATAACCGGAAGATAGCTGAAAGCTGTTTTGAATTGGTTTTCATGAAAGGTAAAATCCTGTGCTTGACGGGCGTGGATGGTTTGCCGCTGATAGCGGCATGAGTGACGAATCGCCCACCAACGCCGCCGAATTTACCGTCTCCGAGATTTCCGGTGCGCTGAAGCGGCTTGTCGAAGATTCCTTCGGCAATGTGCGGGTGCGCGGCGAGATCTCCGGCTATCGCGGGCCGCATTCTTCGGGCCACGCCTATTTCTCGCTGAAATACCACAAGTCGCGGCTCGAAGCCGT
Organism: Phyllobacteriaceae bacterium; assembly: GCA_031377485.1. GTDB lineage: Bacteria > Pseudomonadota > Alphaproteobacteria > Rhizobiales > Rhizobiaceae > JANMEX01. The sequence goes on along the minus strand of JANMEX010000384.1, from coordinate 17,741 downwards.
CGTCTGGCGCGGGTCGATGTCAAAGCTCAAATTCCTGCCCGAAGAAGGCATGGAGGTGATCGCGACCGGAAAGCTGACGACATTCCCCGGATCATCCAAGTACCAGATCGTCATAGAGCAGATCGAGCCGGCTGGCGCGGGCGCTCTGATGGCACTTCTGGAAGAGCGTAAGCGCAAACTTTCGGCCGAAGGATTGTTTGCAGATGGTGCCAAGCAACTTTTGCCCTTTATGCCGAAGGTGATCGGCGTGGTGACCTCGCCGACCGGCGCGGTCATCCGTGACATCATCCACCGCATCACCGACCGGTTCCCTCTGCACGTCATTGTCTGGCCGGTGCGGGTGCAGGGCGAGACCTGCGGGCCGGAAGTGGCAGCTGCCGTGAACGGGTTCAATGCACTCGATCCGGCGCTGGGTATTGACCGTCCCGATTTGATCATCGTTGCACGCGGTGGCGGGTCGCTGGAGGATCTTTGGGGCTTCAATGACGAGATTGTCGTGCGCGCGGTGGCGGCATCGGACATTCCGGTGATTTCAGCTGTCGGGCATGAGACCGACTGGACGCTGATCGACTACGCCGCAGATGTGCGCGCACCGACGCCGACCGGGGCCGCGGAAATTGCCGTTCCTGTAAAGGCCGAATTGGAGGCAACGCTTGCAAGCCTTGCCGCGCGGCTGTCCGGCGGGCAGTTGCGGCTTTTCGAAAGGAAGCGTCAGGCAGTGGCGTCAAGTGCTCGCGGTTTGCCCTCGCCGGACATGCTGTTAGCCCTGCCCCGCCGCCGGTTTGATGAGGCCGTTACACGGCTGGAGCGCGGGCTGAAATCGGGCGTTGATGTCAAGCATGCCCGGTTCATCAACGGTGCCTCGGCGCGCTTGCAGCCAGAGCTGCTGGCACGGATGATCGACAGGCGGGCGCAGAACCTTATGGCACTCGGCGATCGTTCAGCTCGTTCGGTGGACGGCGTGCTATTGAGGCGGCGGCAGCGATTTGATCGACTGGCAGGTAGCGTCAGTCCAGCTTCACTTTCGGCCAAGGTCGAGATTGGCCGTCAAAGGATCGCGGGTATCACCGCACGCGCTGATACGGCGCTGAAGACGCGGCTACATCGAAGCAGTGACAGATTGATCGCAGTCTGGCGTCTGGCTGAAGGCATAAGCCACAAGCGCGTTCTTGAGCGTGGTTTTGCGTTGGTGCGGGACGAAAGTGGCTCGATGGTGCGAGGCAAGGCAGCGGTGAGCGCGGGGCAGCATCTCAGCCTTCATTTTGCAGACGGCGTGGTTCAAGTGCAGGAATCATCCGGTTCACCGGCTCCCACTAAATTGAAACAGAAACCTGCAGCGCTGACGCAAGGAGCGCTTTTTTAGGGCTGGGAATATGGGAATCCTGCTGTTTTTGATCGTAATCGCTGGGTTTGTAGTGCTTTTGATCCGCTTCCGGCATTCAAGCATGATTTTCGGCTTGGCAATTGCGGTCTGGATCGGTGCGCTCGGCTGGAACGAATGGATTTTGCAGACTTGCTCCGGTGATTGCAATATTCGAGTTGATCTGGTGCTGATCGCACCGATCGTGCTGCTCGCAACCGGCTTTGCATTCGTTGAGGCATTCAGGCGTTTGCGTGGGCGACCTTAAGAATAATGGTACGATTGGGCGGGCTCGAACCGCCGACCTCCGGATCCACAATCCGGCGCTCTAACCAACTGAGCTACAATCGCACACAGGCCGTTACGGTCGTATAAAACCCGTCCGGCGAGGCGTGACATACGGACAATAGACCGGATTTGCAAGCTTCGCTTTATGCTGGACGCAAGAAAAAAGGCCAGGTGGGAGGAACCTGGCCTTCATTTGGAGCCGGACAATTACGCGTCCGGCTTCTGCTCAAACCGGCTGGGAGGAGAATGCCAGTTTGGGTACTAGGTTGTTCTCGGCTGATTAAGCAGCCTTGAATTCCGAAACGACCTTCTCGAAGGCAGCCTTGGCAGGAGCAGCGGCCTTTTCGGCAGCCTTGGACGAAATGTCCTGCAATTCCTTGGCCTGAGCCGTTACGAGTTCAGCCTGCTTGCGGAAGAAAGAGGTCTGCAGTTCAACAAAGTCGGAAACCGACTTGACGTTGACCAGAGCTTCGAGGTGCGAAAGACCAGCTTCGGTGTTGGCGCGCAGAGCCGAAATAGCCTTGAGCGAAACATCAGCGCCAGCAGCCTGAACCGACTTGAATGTATCTTCAACCGACTTCTGGGCTTCTTCGGTAGCGGTCTTCATCTTCGCGTATGCATCTTTGGACTGTGCAAGGCCTTTTTCGGCGAAATCGCGAATCTGATCGTTTACTTTCGAGGCATCAAATGACGGCATTGCGAAAGCATCGGTTTCTGGCTTCTTGGACATGTTAGTCTCCTTGTGCGGCGTTTATTCGCCACCGGGTTAATTCATAACCGCTATATATGACAGTTCATTGTGCATTGCAACATAATTTTGCACTGCACCATTTTTGCCGGTTAACCACCCCGCGAGAAACGGGAGTTGAAGGCGCAACGGTTTGTGGACGGGCGGCGCATAACCAATTATTAACAAAAGCTTAAGGAAACCGGACAGCAGGAAACATGGCGTCAGTGCCGTACCCCTATATCGACATCGCCGTAATGGACACCGTGCGCGAGCGGCTATGTGCCGGAGACGCGGTGCTTATTGTCGATTCGTCGCTCGATTGCGTTGTTTTCGCCAACGGTGCGGGCGCCCGTATGGCCGGGTTTGACAATCCGGTTGATTTGACAGGCAGTGATCCAGAGCTTGGCATCAGCGCCAAACGGCAGATCGGCGCATTGGATTTCAATCAACTTCAGGGCAAGTCGGCAACAATTGCGCTGCGCATTACGTCGGGTGTTGAAAGCCGGATGGTCATGACGGCGGTTTCGCCGGTGCGCCTGCCTGATGGCCAGCAGGCTGTCATGCTCAGTGCAGCGGCTGAAGGCGGCATTGGCAACGCAATTGATGGACTGGCAGGCGACGGCAGCCACGCAGCGATACTGGACGCAGACGGCGCCATATTGGTTTCAAGCGCGGAGTTTGGAGAACTTGGCATCGAATCGGGCGAACTTGCGCGCCTTTCCAAGGAAATGCAGACCGAACGGGACCGTATGATCAAACGGCGGATAAAGACAGGAACAAGAAATTACCCTGCGGGTATTGGCCGGATCAACGATCAGCCGGGGCAATTCATCTTGCTCGTTATCGAAGACAAGTCTGAGCCTGATGCGCGTCCTGTTAATCGAGAGCCTGAACCTGCAGAAAAGGCTTCAACTTTTGATGCCCCACCTGCTGCATTTGGAAAACGTATAACGCCGGTCTTGGCTCCGACTGGCCCAACTGACCGTTGGTATTTCCATGGTGACAGGTTTGCCGGTGTGGCTTCAACGGGCGGAAACATCCAACCGGTACGATCGGCCGATGCAAAAGATGCGGCACAAATTCCACCAGCGGCGAATGAAACCTCAAAACCTGAAGCGCAAGCAAAAGCAACTGCGGACGTTTCATTGCCACATCGTATCCTGATAGATCCGGAATCTGTCCCGGTCCGCTTTACTTGGAAGATTGATGCCGCCGGCTTCTTCAGCATGATTTCACCTGAATTTGGCGAGACGGTTGGAAGACAGGCAGCAGATATTGAAGGCCGAACTTTCGCTGAGGTTGCGCAAGTGTTCGCCATGGACCCGTCCGGTGAAATCCGCGACTTGCTGGAACGGCATGACACCTGGTCCGGACGCTCAGTTCTGTGGCCGATCGAGGGCACTGACCTTCGTGCGCCAGTCGATTTGGCCGCGTTGCCTGTCTATGATCGAGAGCGCAGATTTGAAGGCTTTCGAGGTTTTGGGATCGTCCGCATTGCGGATGCGGAAATCGATCCGGAGGCGATCGGGCTTGCACTGGCTCATCAGGGTGCAGCCACCATACCTGTTGCCGAATCTGGTGAAGTACTGGTGGATGAGCAGGTCACATCGTTTGAACTGGAGCCTTCGGTCGCGCCAATTATTGAAGATAGGGGCCCGGAAGAAGCAGACGATTTTGTCCAGGACCCTTGGCAAGGAGAGAAGCCTGCCCTCGAGATTTCCACTGGCAAATTTGCGCTGCCGACTGGTGATAAGGTTATCCGGCTGGAAGAACGTCGCCAGCCACGACAACAAGAAGCAACAAGCGACAACACGCTTTCGCCGATTGAGCGCAGCGCGTTTCGCGAAATTGCAGAACGCTTACGCCGCGAAGGTTTGATTGCTGCTCCTGCCTCGGACGATGCGCGTGCAGAGGCTGCGTCGAGTGCCGACGCGCAAGATGCGGGCATCGGACAAGTCGTTGATGGTTCCAGCCCTCAAACCAGCCCTTCGGAAACTGTAGCGCCAGACTTTTCGCAACCCCCTGTCCATTCAAACGAAACGGGCGAGTTAAAGCAGTTGGATGAAACTGTGGAACCGGAATTTCCGTCACATGACGGGATGTCGCCGCCCATGCGTGATGCGGAAACCAAGTTGTTCGTCCCGGAATTTGATGAGCAAGTCCCTGAGGCTAGCGAAGAACACGCTGCTGAATTTGCTTATAGCGATGCGAACGACGAGGATTTTGAATCTGACGATCTCCTTGATTTGGAACGTCTGGATCAGCCGTCAGGCGAAGAATACCTGGCCGAATCAGGTGGTGATGATCAGTCGCACATTGAAGCTGAATTGAATTTGACGGCAGCGGCCAGCCAAGCAACGCCGGACGAAGCGCCGATACTCGCACGCCTTCCAATGCCGATCCTTGTTCACAATGGCGCGGAACTTTTGTTTGCCAACCAGGCATTCTTTGACCTCACGGGCTTCACAAATCTCGAAGCCTTGAAAAAGGCTGGCGGGCTGGAGCGACTGTTCTTCCAAGCCGACGACCGCCCAACTGATGTGTCCCATCTGAATTCCATGTTGCGAACTGCTTATGATGAGAGTGTGCCTGTGCGGGCGCATTTGCATTCCGTGCCCTGGAAAGGTGGCCATGCGCTATTGCTGTCGATGCGAACAATCGATCCGCATTCGACTGAATCGCAGTCCAATACAGATGATCAGCATGACATTGCGGCGTTGGAGCAGGAAGTCTCGGAACTTTCGTCGGTGCTCGAGACGGCAACAGATGGCGTTGTTTTCGTCAATCAAGATGGCACGATCCGCGCAATCACGCAGTCAGGCGAAGCGTTGTTCGGGTTTGATCCGGCAGAAGTCCGAGGCAAGCCATTTACAATACTATTTGCCACAGAAAGCCAGCGCGCCGTCAGTGACTATCTTTCCAATCTTTCCGGAACTGGTGTTGCCAGCCTGATGAATGACGGGCGGGAAGTCATCGGGCGCGAGGCGCATGGCAGGTTCATTCCCCTGTTCATGACAATTGGAAGTCTTTCCGGTTCCACCGGATACTGTGCAGTCATGCGCGACATCACGCAGTGGAAGCGGGCGGAAGAAGAACTGAATGCAGCGCGCCGGGCAGCCGAACATGCATCCTCGCAGAAGTCCGAGTTTTTGGCACGTGTCAGCCATGAAATCCGCACCCCGCTGAATGCCATAATCGGCTTTTCCGATTTGATGACCGAGGAGCGTTTCGGGCCGGTCGGCAATTTGCGTTATCTTGATTATCTGAAAGACATCAACCGTTCGGGCCGCCATGTGCTTGATCTGGTGAACGATCTTCTTGATATTTCCAAGATAGAGGCTGGTCAGCAAGAAATGGATTTCGAGGCGGTCTCGCTCAACGAGTCGCTGGCTGAAGCCGTGTCGATGATGCAGCCGCAAGCCAACCGCAACCGCGTGATCATTCGCTCGTCGTTCGCATCTGAATTGCCTGAGGTGGTTGCAGATCTTCGATCAGTCAAACAAATTGCGCTGAACCTTTTATCCAATGCGGTGCGCTACACTGCAGCAGGCGGTCAGGTGATCGTGTCGACAGCCTACGAACTCACTGGCGGCGTGGTTATCCGGGTGCGTGATACGGGAATAGGCATGAGCGCACAGGAAATTGAACAGGCCATGAAACCGTTCAAGCAGATCAACGCCCTGAACCGCGCGCGCGGCGAAGGCACAGGTCTCGGCTTACCGCTGACCAAGGCAATGGTTGAAGCAAACCGCGCCAATTTCACCATCAGTTCAACACCGGGCCATGGCACATTGGTGGAAATAACATTTCCATCGACGCGGGTTTTGGCTGACTGACTTAACCTGTTTGAACCATTCCAAACTGATGCATTTTGATCGCTGCTGCCGTTGACCGTCCTATTGCTTGCGCCTAGTCAGGCCTAGCGGTGGTTTAACTGCCGCTCGAAAACCACTCGAAATCCTTGGGGCCTTGAACCCCGTTGGCATGGAGTTACAAAATGCATTCTTCCTTTGGCGCACTTTTGCGCCCAATTTCTATTTCGTTTGTCCTCGCTTCGACTTTGTCCTTCGGCAGCGCCGCGCATGCAGAAGAGACAGTCAACATATACTCTTATCGTCAGCCGCCGCTTATTGAACCGGTATTGAAGGCTTTCACCGAGAAGACCGGCATCAAGACCAATGTGCTGTTTCTCGATAAGGGTTTGGACGAGCGCATCCTGGCCGAAGGTGAGAATTCGCCAGCTGATGTGATCCTGACGGTCGATATCGCGCGACTCACTTCCATTGTTGAAAAAGGCATCACCCAGCCAGTTACCGACGAGGCACTCACCGCAGCGATTCCGGCAGAATACCGCGACCCGGCTGGCAACTGGTTTGGCCTGACCAAGCGCTCGCGCGTGGTTTACGCCTCGAAGGATCGCGTGGCGCAAAATGAAATTACTTATGAGGAACTGGCCGATCCGAAGTGGAAAGGCAAGATTTGCACCCGTTCAGGCCAGCATGATTACAATCTGGCACTTATCTCTTCAATGATCGCGCACAATGGCGCTGAAGCAACGGAAACCTGGTTGAAGGGCGTCAAAGGCAATCTGGCACGCAAGCCGGAAGGCGGCGACCGTGATCAGGCCAAGGCGATTTTTGCGGGCGAATGTGACATCGCTCTGGGCAACACATACTATGTTGGACAGATGCTGACTGACCAGAAAGAGCCTGAGCAAAAAGTATGGGCCAATGCGATAAAGATCATATTCCCGAACGCTAATGATCGCGGCAGCCATGTGAACATTTCGGGCATGGCGATGGCCAAGTATGCGCCGGACAAGGAAGCCGCGCTCAAGCTGATGGAATTTCTGGCAAGCCCGGACGCACAGAAGATTTATGCCGAGCAGGTCTATGAATATCCCGTCGATCCGAACGTAAAGCCTTCTGCGCTGGTTGAATCGTTTGGCGCACTCAAAGCGGACACGTTATCGCTCGCCGATATTGCCGCCAATCGCAAGGCTGCTTCAGAAATGGTTGACCGGGTGGCTTTCGACGACGGAGCCGGAAGCTGACTGCCTTCAATCAAACAAAGAAGGGCGTCCCAATGGGCGCCCTTTTGCGATTCAAACGATCGGTGGTGTAAGAGGCCATGACTTCCGTTCCCTTATTAACCGGCCGCGACAGAATCCGTGTTCAACGGCATCCGGCACTGACGGTGATTGTCGGCCTCATTGTGTTGTTCTCAATTCTTCCGCTCCTCGCGCTCCTTGTGCTGGCGTTTGGAGGTGGAACAGAAGACCTTCGCCATCTTGCAACAACTGTGTTGCCGGGTTCGGCCTTGGTGACTGCCGAAGTGATGGTGCTCGTTGCATTGCTCACCGGCTCGATCGGAGTTGTTTCCGCCTGGCTGGTGATCAGTTTTGATTTTCCATTCCGGCGGTCCCTGTCGTGGCTTCTGGTGCTGCCCGTGGCGATGCCGGCCTATATCGCCTCATACAGTTTTGTTGAATTCCTTCACTTTGCAGGGCCGATCCAGTCCTTGATCCGCGCACTGTTCGGGTTCAAGACCAATGCTGATTATTGGTTTCCGGACGTAAGATCGGTATGGGGCGCGGGCTTTATCCTTTCAGCGGTTTTGTATCCGTACGTTTATCTCTCCACACGAGTGGTCTTCCTCATGCAAGGACGCAATGCGGCTGATGTCGCCAGGTCGCTTGGCGCGTCTCCGTTGCGGATTTTCGTTAAAGTTCTTTTGCCAATGGCACGGCCTGCGATCGTGGCCGGCGTTGCGCTGGCACTGATGGAAACTCTCAATGACATCGGTGCGGTGGAATATCTTGGCGTGAGAACACTGACGTTTTCGGTCTATAATACTTGGCTGGCGCGTGGCAGTCTTGCGGGAGCTGCGCAAATTGCAGTGATCATGCTGGCCATCGTGTTTGCGCTTCTGGCGCTTGAGGCTCATGCGCGCAGGCAATTGCGATTTACCAGCGGTCGCTCGGCAAATTTCTCCAGCCGTCCTGCACGGCGACGTTTGGCCGGAATTGCCGGCTGGGTTGCCAGTCTTGCATGCGCGATGCCGGTCTTGATAGGCTTCGGCATTCCCTTTGCTGTGTTGTTGCGCTTTGCCTTGAAGCGGGTCGATCAGCTTCTGGCGCCGGAATTTCAATCTGCACTTTTCAATTCGCTGATGACGGGGACAGTCACAGCCTCACTGACCGTTTTGGTCAGTCTGTTCCTGATCCATGCGGGCCGGATGCAGCGGCTTCGACATATGCCTGCCGTCATGCGGATGGCTTCGATGGGTTATGCTCTGCCCGGTACAGTGCTGGCCATTGGCCTTTTGTTTGTGCTTGGCGGTGCGGATCGACTTGTCAACAACGCTTTAAAAGCCCTGTCTTTGCCAACTCCCGGGCTGATTTTTTCGGGAACGGTGATGGCTGTCATCCTTGCTGCAACGATCCGTTTTCTGGCTGTTGCCGATTCGGGGCTTCACTCAGGCCTGCACAAGTTGCCGTCAAATCTTGATCACGCTGCGCGCAATCTCGGCCGATCTCCACGTCAAGCCACGATGCAGGTCATGTTGCCTCTGCTGCGCCCTGCAATTCTCACAAGCCTGGTGCTGGTGTTTGTGGATACTGTCAAAGAACTTTCTGCAACCATTCTTTTGCGACCCATTGGTTTCAACACGCTGGCGACGCTGGTTTATGAAAATGCCTCGCGTGGCGCAGTTGAAGACGGGGCTGTTGCGGCGCTGGCTATTGTTTTGACCAGTTTAGTACCAGTCATTATCCTGTCGCATGCGTTGGCAACAGACAGTCAAGCCTGATGCACAATGCAAAAAATTCGGCGCCGGGATGAGCCGGCGCCGGAATGAAAACTTGCTGTAGGACGGGGTGGCAGGGTCGGTAAGAAAAGCTGCCCAACAACGTGTTCAGCTCTCTTAAGTTGGTCCCAATCTCGCGTATCCGACTTAACAAATCCTTACCTGTTTCTATACAACTTGACCTATCGCTGTTCCGAAATGAAACGAGGTAAATTTCGCGGGAAGTATTTGTTAACCATGGAATATTGCCACTGTGCGTCAATCTCCCGATGACAGCACGACTGCATGATGGAGTTGAGGCAGGCAAAATCATAGCGCACTGTCAGTCGTCATGTTGCTAGGCGGAATTTCGGTTTTTTCGTAAATCGCTTTGCTAAAACGTCCGGGAACCATACTGGAAATAAGCAGGTCTTGTGAATCGGGACTGACTTGGTCTAAACGGTCTGACATGTCGAATAGTGAAGAACGGGTGGAAAAAAGCCTGCAGGACGGACCGAACAAGCGACAGATTCCAAATTGGCTGCGGTGGGTAGTCGCCATTGGTATCGGGGCCATCGTAATTGGTTCACTCGTGCTTGTTTTGTTGCCGATGGGGCTCAATCAAGACACGTTGCGCACGCGCCTGCAAAGCCAGATCGCAGCGTGGAGCGGCATGTCACTTGCGGTCAAGGGCAAGGCCGCAATCAGTTTTTTTCCATTCAAGGCGACGTTGACAGATGTAACTTCAAATGATGCGCTCGGGGCGATAACAGTCACAGCAAAAACTCTTGAAGCAAGGTTCTCCGTTCTGTCCGTACTGACAGGAAAAGTCGATATAAAAGAGCTTTCGTTGGACGGTGCAAGCATAACTTTGCGCCAGAGAAGCGGCGTCAAACTTGGCCAACTTGCCGAGAATGGCGCTCTCAGACCAGCCATCGCTATTGCCAAAGCGGCGATTGATGCTGATCGCAACAATCCCGATCTCGGAAAGATCACCAACAGACCGCTTGGCAGCGTAAAGCTTACCAATTCGTCGTTGACTTACATATGGGCGGATGGGCGCGAAGACCGGTTGACAGACCTCAACGCCACTTTGCAATGGCTCAAACTGCGTGGCAGTGCTGAAGCCAACGGGTGCATTCTGGCGCGGTGAATCGGTCAATTTCAATATCGACGTCGCGACGCCACTTCTGCTGGCTTCCGGTGGCACAAGCGGTCTCGATTTTGTTTTTGCATCTGCACCGCTTTCCTTTCAGTTTAACGGAGACACAAATCTGGCGTCAGATTTTTTCGCCGACGGAAAACTTCTGTTGAATGCAGCGTCAATCAGCCGTGTGCTGTCTTGGTCAGCAGCGCCAATGATCGCGAATGCTGATATGGGCGCACTGGAAATCTCGGCCAGATTGACGACAGCAAACAGCAAGCTGAATTTCGGCGATCTGAAGCTTTCGCTCGATAACAACCCTGCAACCGGTACATTTGAGATTGATCCGCTTTCCACGCCGGTAAAATTGAGCGGGACGCTGGCATTTGAAAGCCTCGATTTTGACTCACTTGCTCAAGCATTGCCTATGGGGCAAGACGACAGCCCTGCAAACGTGGCCAATGGATCACCATTGCGTGGGATTGATCTTGATTTGCGCCTCTCTGCAGAGAGTGCAAAAGCCGGTCATTGGCCAATCACCAGTGTTGCCGGGACTATCCGGGTTGATAATGGCGACGTCTTGCTTGATCTGGGAAACGGGAATCTGGCCGGCGGGGAAATCGCCGGGAGTTTACATGTTGTCGGACCGGAAAGCGCCCGCGTGGCAGCTTTCAAATTTTCCGCGCGCAACGTTATGGCTGATCAACTCATAAAACCCGAAGCGGCATTTCCAATAATTTCTGCCCCGGTGCAGATGCAAATTGACCTGGGCGGCGGGTTCAAAGACTGGGCAAGCTTCATTTCATCAGCGCAAGGCAGCCTGAAAGCCGAGGCCGGACCTGGCACAATAAGGAATTTTTCTGCTGACAGTTTTGTGGCCGCAATCCGGAATGGACAGATATTTGCGCTGCCGGAATCCTATTCCGGCCTCTCTGCCTTTGAGTCCGCAACAGTTTCTGCCGACCTTAAACAAGGAGCGGCAATCATCGATGCGGGTGAACTTCTATTGGCTGGCCAGCGCATCATGCTGGCTGGCGCCGTCCCTTACCTGAGCGGAGGTGTTGCACTTAACGGCCTTATCTCTGCGCAGTCAGATCCGGAAAGTTCGGCATCATTCTTTGTCGGCGGTTCTTGGGACAAGCCATTTGTCACGCTTGTTCCGTGGCCTCAATAGACAAGCTGTACCTTATTTATTCATCCCAATGAATGCAGAAGATTTTATCGCTCCAAAGGTCCAAAGCTAACCGCGGAGCGCCGCCTGTTCGTCACGAACCCGCTGCACTTCGCGTTGTTTATTGATTACCGATGTCGCGATCACACCGACCGCGATTACTGCAATCATGATGGTGCAGGCGGCGTTTATTTCAGGCGTCACGCCGAGGCGGACCTGCGAATAAATCTTCATCGGCAGTGTTGTTGCACCGGGGCCCGAGGTGAATGAAGCGATCACCAAATCATCGAGTGACAATGTAAATGCCAGCATCCAACCGGAAACGACAGCAGGCAAGATGACCGGCAGGGTGATCTGCATAAACGTTGTCACAGGCGTTGCGCCAAGGTCCATCGCCGCCTCTTCGAGCGAGCGGTCGAACGTGACAAGACGGGACTGGACCACGACGGCAACGAAGCACATGGTCAATGTGGTATGCGCCAGCGTCACGGTCCAAAAGCCCCGGTCAAAACCGATGGCAACAAACAACAGCAACAATGACAATCCTGTGATCACTTCCGGCATGACAAGTGGCGCATAGATCATGCCGGAAAACAGCAAGCGTCCGCGAAAGCGTGTGTATCTTGTCATCGCCAAAGCACCGAGCGTGCCAAGAACAGTCGCGATCGAAGCGGACAACAAAGCGACGCGGATGGTCACCCACGCCGCATCCATCAGACCTTGATTGTGGAATAGCGACACATACCATTTTGTCGAGAAGCCACCCCAAACCGTGACCAGCTTGGACTCATTGAAAGAGAAAATGACGAGCAGCACAATCGGCAGATAGAGGAAGGCGAAGCCGAGAAAGACCGAGGTGAGGTTAAACCGTGACCAAGTTGTATTCATTTGCCTGCCTCCTGAGCCTTGGCTTGCGCGTTCTGGAACAGGACAATCGGTATCACCAGAACGAGCAGCAGCAGCACTGCCACGGCAGAAGACACTGGCCAGTCCCTGTTTGAGAAGAATTCATTCCAGAGTGTTTTACCAATCATCAGTGTTGATGAACCACCGAGAAGATCAGGGATTACGAATTCGCCGGTCGCTGGAATGAAGACAAGAAAACAACCCGCGATCACGCCGGGCAGCGACAGCGGGAATGTCACTTTCCAGAACGCGGACGTCGGTGGGCAACCGAGATCCTGCGCCGCTTCAATCAGTGAGTAATCCATCTTTTCCAACGCAGAATAAATCGGCAGCACCATGAACGGAAGATAGGAATAAACGATGCCGATGTAGACAGCCGTATAGGTGTTCATGATCTGCAGCGGCGTGTCGATGATATTGAGATAGATCAGAAGTTGGTTCAGCAAGCCTTCCGGCTTGAGGATGCCAATCCACGCGTAAACGCGGATCAGGAATGACGTCCAGAACGGCAGTATGACGAGCATCAAGAGCGTCGGCCGGATGGTCAATGGCGCACGTGCCATGCCATATGCAAGCGGATATGCAATCAGCAATGTCAAAAAGGTTGCGATACCCGCAGTGACCATGCTGGACAGATACGCCCGGTAATAGAGCGGGTCTTCGGTCAGGAAGACATAATTGTCGACTGAAAGCGATTTCAGTTTTGCTGCCGTGTCAACGCCATCAAACACCGGATTGTAGGGCGGCATCTGAATTGCCGTCTCAGAAAGCGAAATCTTGAAGACGATGAAAAAAGGCACGAGGAAGAAGACGATCAACCAGGCATAGGGAATGCCGATTGTAAGGCGGTTGAAAATCCAGTTCAGAGGATTGCGCATGGCTTCATCCTAACCCTTGAGGACAATGCCGGCATTTGCCGGGAATGAAACCCAAACCTTGTCATCCCAAGCCAGCGGCTCTTCGGTCTCACGCGTTGCATTCATCTGCGATGTCTTGACCACTTTGCCGGAGCCGAGCTTGACGTGAAAGACTGTCATGTCGCCTAGATAGGCAATGTCCCAGATTTCACCCTCAACCGAATTGATGCCGGCATTTTCCGGTTTCTTCTTCGAGATGCGGAATTTTTCCGGACGGATTGCATAACCGGCGGAACTTCCGACGACAGGCGCATCTGTGATATCAGTCTTGATAACAAAACCGTCGTTCGTGGCGATTTCAATCGAACCGGCGGCGGACTTTTCGACCTTTCCGTCAAACATCGATACGTTTCCGATAAAGTCGGCGACAAAGCGAGAGTTCGGCGCTTCGTACACTTCGGCAGGCGTTGCGACTTGCATCACCTTGCCCTTGTCCATCACCGCGATACGGTCAGCCATGGTCATGGCCTCTTCCTGATCATGGGTCACCACCATGAATGTGAGGCCCAATTCCTGTTGCAGGTCCATCAACTCAAATTGCGTTTCTTCGCGCAGCTTTTTATCAAGCGCGCCAAGAGGTTCGTCCAGCAAAAGCACTTTCGGTCGCTTGGCGATGGAGCGGGCAAGGGCCACGCGCTGGCGTTGGCCACCAGACAATTGGTGCGGTTTGCGCTTGCCGAATTTTTCGAGTTTCACAAGTTTCAGCATCGCCTGAACCCGGTCATCGATCTCGGATTTGGCCATGCCATCCTGCTTCAAACCAAAGGCAATATTGTTCTCCACACTCATGTGCGGGAACAGTGCGTATGTTTGGAACATCATGTTGACCGGCCGCTTGTAGGGCGGGATGCCGGTCATGTCCTGACCATCCAACAATATTTTTCCTTTGGTCGGATTTTCAAAACCGGCGAGCATCCGCAAGAGCGTCGACTTGCCACAACCGGATGCGCCAAGCAGTGCGAAGAATTCGCGCTGATAGATATTCAACGACAAGTCATCGACCGCCGTAAAGTCACCGAAAATCTTGGTGATGTTCTGAAACGAGATATACGGTTTGGAAGCCGGATCGTTCCATGGCGCAAACGAGCGCCGGATATTCCCCAATGATTTCATGACGCATTCCCCTCATATTTAAGCCCGGTCTTGGCGCCGGAACATGAACCCGGCGGCCTTTTTGCCGCCGGGAAAGTCTTGATTCAAATCACTGACCCGTGACGATCGTGGTCCAAGCGCGGGTCATTACACGCTGTTCTTTCGGACCAGCGGGCGTGATCGTGTAAAGTTTCTTCAGCGTCGCCTCATCCGGATAAATGGACGCGTTGCCTGTGATGGCTGGATCAATCAGTGCCTGCGAAGCCTTGTTGCCGTTGGCATAGGAGACGAAGTTTGAGGCCTTGGCTGCCACTTCCGGGCGCAAAATGTAGTTGATGAATTGGTGCGCCTCATCAACATTTTTCGCGTCTGCAGGAATCGCCATGACGTCAAACCACATCAATGCACCTTCCTTCGGCACAGAATAATCAATCTCAACACCTTGCTTGGCCTCGTTGGCACGGGACTGCGCAATAAACATGTCACCGGAGAAGCCGACGGCTACACAGATGTCACCATTGGCCAGTGCGTTGATATATTCGGACGAATGGAACTTGCGAATGGATGGGCGGATGGACAGCATAAGCTCTTGCGCCTTGGCCAGATCTTCCGGTGTTTTGCTATCCGGATTGAGGCCGAGGTAATTCAGCGCGGCGGGCAAAATGTCTGTTGCAGAATCCAGCATGTAGATGCCGCAGTCAGCAAGCTTGGCTGCGCTGGCAGGATCAAAAATCACGCTCCAGGAATCAATTTTGTCAGTGCCCAGGCGCTCGGCAACCTTTTTCTTATTGTAGCCGATGCCGGTGGTGCCCCACATATAATCGACAGCATAGTCATTACCCGGATCGTAGATGGCGATGCGCTCATTGACCATATCCCAAGTGTTGGACAGGTTCGGCAGCTTTGATTTATCGAGTTTCTGGAACACGCCTGCCTGAATTTGGCGCGACAGGAAGCTGGCCGTCGGCACGACGACGTCATAGCCTGATGCGCCGGCAAGGAGCTTGGTTTCCAGAATTTCGTTGGAATCAAAAACGTCGTAAACGACCTTGATGCCGGTTTCCTTGGTAAAATCATCAATGATCGACGGTTCGATATAGTCAGACCAATTGAAGACGTTGACGACCTTCTCTTGCGCAAATGCCGCGCCGGAAAGTGCGAATAGGGCTAAGCCTGCCCCGATAAGTGTGTTTCGGACCATAATTGCCTCTGAAGTTGTGTATATTGTTGTTTCCGGCCTTGCCGGCTGTGCGAAAACGGCACCCGATTGCTCTGCCATTCGGCCTGAAAGGCGCCGTGCGCCGATGCTAAGTGTTTGCAATCGTTCAAGATGGACCTTGATGCTGTTCCGGTATCCCTACCTTCAAACGGCATTTACGGATTGTCAATCAATTCAAAAGGCGGCTCGCAATTTTCCTCAATCGGCGTTTGCGGGCGCGCTGGGCATTACCCGGCAGTCTTTGGCCGGTTGCTGATCAACAGATGGAATACCAGCGCAATCATGACAATTGCCCCGCCAATGACTGTCATGATCGACGCCTTTTCGCCATGAACCAGCCAAACCCAGACTGGGCCCAGCACAGTTTCAAGTGTCCCGAGCAATGCAGCAAGCGCGGATGGGATCAGTCGGGCACCGGTGACAAACAGTGCCATGCCAAGGCCAAGATTGAGCGCTCCAAAGGCAAACAGCCAGCCCATGTCATGGCTGGAAACTTTAAAGCCTGTCGCTTGGCTTGCAGCAACAATGGCCGCCAGTGTCGTCGCCGTGATGACTGCAGGCGTCATGCGCACGTTCGAATGACGCCTTGTGACCACCGTGGCGATCGCAAAAACGAAAGTGATCAACAGGGCCAACAGATTGCCGGTCAACGAACTTGCGCCGCCTGTGCCGTCGGAAACCATGATGGCGACACCGGCAATGACGGCAGCAATTGCCGCCCAGGTCGCGCCGGAGATTGTTTCGCCCAGGAAAATGCGTGCAATAAGCGCTGCGACCAGCGGGACAGTTGCATTGATCAGGATGACGTTGGCGACTGTGGTCAGCGCGATTGCCTGTACAAACGAAATCGACGCTGTCATGAAGCACAGGGCCACAACCAGCCCTGGCCACCCCATTGCCTTGAAAGCATCCGGTGCCTTCCGTCCGTCGCGCACGAGCAGAAACGTTATCAAAAACGCAGCCGCCCACACCGAGCGCCAGAACACCACAGTCCAAGTGTCTGGCGCATCAATAAACCGGTCGATCATGCCGCCCATCGACCAAGCCAGCGCAGAACCTGCGACCAAAAATATGCCGCGCCTTTCAATGGTCTGCACATTAAGGCCTTGCGGCAAAGGTATCGGATCGGTGGACATCTGGACTTTCCGCGATTTGAGATTCTCTCGATCATAGACAACAGCGAGTCCATTGTCGCATTCGCCGCATCAATCTGTTTCATCACGAAAACGGATGGAATGCCGTTCAGACTTTGCGCGCAGCGGCTCCGATGACGCCCTTGGAAAGGTTATTGCCAATCAATCCATTGGCCAAATGAACCTTTTTGACGTGTCTTGCGACACAGTTGCAGTTGCACCAAATTGCCTTTGGGGCTGTTAAATTGAAGGATATTTGATCATGCGCAAATTCACCCTCTTGTTGGCATCAATCGCCCTCGCATTTTTGGTCAATGCGGGCGCCGCGCCTGAGGCTTCCGCACAATATTGCGAAGGCATGGTTCATGGGATTTCAGGTCATTACAATCCAGCAACCGGTTCGGGCTTCCTCGCCGTGCGTGCCGGACCGCGCCGGGCCGCCACGCAGGTCGGCGAGTTGTTTAACGGCGACACCGTCGAGGTCTTCGACCGCCGTGGGAACTGGTACAAGGTTGCCGCAACGGATGGATCGGCAGAAGGCTGGGCCAGCGCCAAATATATCTGGAATGACTGCGATTATTAAACGGTCACACGAAATCGAACGCTGACAAGCCTGTCACCATTTCATCCAGCCCGAGTGGCTTGGTGATAGGCGGCGCGGCGCGGGAGAGGCAGCCTTGGCGTTCGCACAAGCGGCAGGATGAGCCGACCGGAGTGCGCGGGCCTGAAAGCGCTTCGCCATAAACGATCTCATCTTTGAATCCAATGTCGCAGCCCAGCAGGATTGCTGTGCGGCGCGGGCGCTCGTTGAACGCGCCGTGCGGGCCTTCGAGGGTGCGGGCAATGACCATGAATGCTGCGCCGTCGGGCATTTCGACGCTTTCGACCAGAATTTGCTGCGGCTGGGAGAACGCCGTGTGAACGGGCTGCTTCGGGCAGCCGCCGCCGAAGCGCGACTGCGGGTAGCCTCCCGCCCCGGCGCGGCGGAAGCGGTT
>JANMEX010000383.1:0-10970 GCA_031377485.1 Phyllobacteriaceae bacterium | reverse complement strand
TCATCCATATGTCGGCGAACTGGTCTACACCGCCTTCTCCGGCTCGCATCAGGATGCGATCAACAAGGGCATGAAGGCGATAAAGCAGGCCAACACGCAATTGTGGGAAGTGCCATATCTGCCGATCGACCCGCAGGATGTCGGCCGTTCCTATGAAGCCATCATCCGCATCAACTCGCAGTCGGGCAAGGGCGGTATCGCCTACATCCTGCAGGAAGATTACGGCCTCAACCTGCCGCGCCACCTGCAGGTCGAATTCCGCGACGTGATCCAGAAAATCACCGATGCGGAAGGCACGGAGCTTTTGCCCAAGCGCATCTATGACAGCTTCATGGAGACTTATGTCTCGCAGCCCGACGCACGGCTGTCATTTGTCGATCACCATTCCTACCCCGACCCGGACCATCCGGGCCTGCGCATCATTGCTGCCGAAATTTTGGACAAGGGCGAGACCAAGCGCATCGAAGGGCGTGGCACCGGCCCGATTGACGGCTTCGTTCATGCCCTGTCGATTTACCTCGGCATCGACATGACCGTGTCTGACTATTCCGAACATTCGATGCAACACGGCTCGGACGCCTCAGCCATTTGCTACATGCAGGTCGAGCATCCGCAGGGCAAACTTTACGGTGTCGGCGTTAACAAGAATATTGTCACCGCCTCGCTTGAAGCAGTTGTCTCCGCCGCAAACCGCATCGTCGGTTGACAGATGCCAACCCGGCTTCACGCAATCGAAGCCGGGGAACCCACTTTGCCGCCTGTTGTGCTGCTGCATGGCTTTGGCATGGTTTCCGGTTGCCTTTCGCGCCTCATTCAAGCGCTGTCCGAACAGCGTTTTGTGATGGCATTTGACCTGCCGGGACACGGCGGTTCGCTCGATCATCCTTTAAGCGGCAGCGCCCGAAAATGCGCGCAAGCAGTGATTGCCGAACTCGATATCCGCGCGACAGGTCCGCTCACTCTTGTCGGTCATTCGTTCGGTGGCGCGGTCGCGGCACTGCTGGCAATTGAACGACCGGACCTCGTGACGCGCCTGATCTTGCTGGCCCCAGGTGGCTTTGGGCCTGACATCAATGCGGAAATCCTTCGCCAACACGCTTCGGCGACAACGGCTGAAGATTTCAAATCCATCGTGTCCGTAATGTCGGGACCGAACTCTCCCGCACCAGAAAGTCTGATCAAATCGCTGGTCGCAATGCGAAAAAAATCCAATCAAACCAAGGCCTTGATAGACCTGTCATCGCGTTTTCTAAAGGGCGACACTCAAGGCGTTCTGCCACTGGAAATACTCACCGCCACTGGCATCCCTGTGGATCTGGTCTGGGGCGAACTGGACAGGATCGTGCCGGTCGTCGATGGCATGCTGGCGCCCGCGAAATTCCGCAAAACCATCATTGCCGGAGCAGGTCACATGCTTCCCGACGAGGCAACGGCGCAGGTTGCCCGCATCATTCTGAAACCAGCCGCAACCGCTTAAAATCATTGCCATTTTTTCGCCGCGGCTTTCCCGCTATTGTAGTCGCGAATCAGCCGGGAGAGACAGATGCGGATCATGCGACATGCGGCCTTGGTGTTGGCATTTCTGGTCACCACGATCACCAGCGCTTTGTCATCCCCGCAAGACATCATTGCCAACCTTGCCGCCGAAGGCGCGCAAGCCATCGAATGGCGCGGGCTCACGATTGACCTCAACAAGCTGCTGCCGATCTATGCCAGCCCGGATGCAGAACTGATTTTCATCAACGGTAACAAGCTCTCACCCACCGGCGCAGAATTCATTGTGGCGCTGGGCAAAGCGCGCGAAGATGGTCTTGATCCCAAGGATTATATCAATCCGGCCTTCGGCTCGCTCAACCGCCTGACCGGTGACGATGATGCGGCGGGCGCAGAGCTCGCGCTGGCCCAAGCCTATCTGCGCTACGCCCGCGATATCCACACCGGCCGCCCGACGCCCTCTCTCGATGTCACCAACATTGTTATCGACAAGAAGACGGTCGATCCGGTAAAATGGCTTAACTATCTGAATGCAAATGGCATTTCCAACACTGTGCAGGCACTGCGCCCGCGCCATCCGCAATATGCCAAACTGCGCCAGATGTTGACAAGCTTCCGCTCATACCAAGCGCTCGGCGGCTGGGACCCGATCCCGGCAGGCCCGTCGCTGAAGCCCGGCATGAACGATCTGCGCGTTGCAGCACTTCGCGACAGCCTCGCCGCCCGTGGCTACAAGAATCTCACCGGCGGCGATCCAAACGCCTTCGACGCCAGGCTGACGGATGCCGTCAAGCGGTACCAGCGCGCCTCCGGCCTTGAGCCGGACGGTGTCATCGGCAAGGGCACGATCGCCATTCTCAATGTGCCGGTGGAAGAGCGCATCCGCCAGATCGTCGTCAACATGGAGCGCTGGCGCTGGCTGCCGACAGACCTTGGCAAGCGCCATGTCTTTGTCAATCAGGCGGGATTCGAGCTGTTTCTGGTCGACAAAGGCAAGGTCGTGGACAATCGCCGCGTCATCGTCGGCAAGCCATTTCATCAGACACCCATGTTCTCGGACCGCATCTCCTATGTCGAATTCAACCCGACATGGACGGTATCTGCAGACATCGCCAAGGCTGAATTCCTGCCGAAGCTGATCAAGGACCCGTCCTACCTCGAACAGAATGACTTCAAAATCTATTCAAGCTGGGCCGAGGGCGCACGGGAGATGGACCCATGGTCTGTCAACTGGAACACGGTCAAGGGCAGTTTCCCATACCGCATCGTCCAGCAACCCGGTGACAAGAACGCTCTTGGCTACGTCAAATTCATGTTTCCCAACAAGTTCAACATCTACCTGCACGATACCCCGTCGCGCCAACTCTTCGCCTCCACCGGACGCGCCTTCTCCCATGGCTGCATCCGCGTCCATGAAGCGCTCGACTTTGCTGAAAAACTGATGGGTCTGGACCAGGGCATGAGCCGCGACGAGATTGACGCTATGGTAGCATACGGCGCATTGAAGCGGGTTAATCTGAAGACCAAAGTGCCAGTCCATCTTGCCTATTTCACCGTCTGGATTGGTGATGATGGCGTGGTGCAATTCTTCCCCGACATTTACGGTCGCGATGCGCCGGTAGCCGGTATCTTGTTCGGGCAGAGCTAAGCTGAAAAAATCCGTTCTCATTCCCTGTTTGTTCGTGTTAATGGTTTGTTCACCATGTTTTTTGAGGACGCGGGCGTGAGCGAGTATCAGGACAAGACGGGCAACCGCAGCAATGTGACACGGCTTTCGGACATGATCCGCGAAGTGCGCATAGCCTCTGCCGACAAGGCGGATGTCGTCGTCGATATGAAAGAGGCAGACCGCGCACGGTTGGAACTTTTGGCACTGGATCTGAAGTCGATTATCGACGAAGTGCCGGCCGACAGTGACCTGTTTGATTTTGCGATTTCTTCGGGCCTGCAACCCCGCTTCTGGATCGATGCTGTCAGCCATGTGCAAATGGGCCGTGACAGGCGCACCTATCGCTTTGTGCGCGACACGCGCCTCGGCCGTGTCGTCATGGCAGAGTCAGTCGACATGCGTCCCGTGGCCGAGCAGGTCACGCGTTATATTGCCGAACGGCTTATTGAACGCCAGCGTATGATGGAAGGCGAGCCGGAGACGATGAAATCATCGCCCAGTATGAACCAAGCCAAGATCGCAGCAGCAGCCTCATCATCTGCTGACCAGACAAGCCAATCCGGTGGAATTATCGCCGGGCTTGTGTGGGTTCTGCTTGGCGCTGTTATCGGCGGCGGTTTGCTGCTGTTGTTCTTGTCCGGCCAGATCAACACAATTATCGGCCGCTGAAATCAACGGTAGTCGATAGAGACTGCCTTCCCCTCGCGGATGATTTCATGTTCGCCAACGTCTTCAATCTGGCCGGTCTGCGCTGAAATTCCCCGCTCATTCCACAGGCAGTTCCAGGCGCCGGGTTCCCCCGAAATTGTAAACTGGTTCCACCGCGCCGCCGGCTTGTGCCCACCGGGCGCCTGCCCAGCAGCCGGAACGCCTATAACCGGAACCGCGGCATCGCCATGACCAATCAGCCGGTGCGAGTTCAAATGTGTATGTCCGTGCAGTACCAATTCCGCGCCCGCCTCGCGGATGATTTTCTGGAACAGCCGGATGCCATAAAGCCGCCGCGAGGGGTCTTTTTCAAAGCGGAACGGTGGGTGATGGATCAACACCACACGAAACAGTCCAAGTTCCTTGCCTCGTTTCAATAGGTCACGCAGCCGTTCAGCCTGATCATTACGGAACCGCCCCGTTGCCAAAAACGGCGCGGTCGCAACAGCTGAGGACACACCGATGATGGCGACCGGGCCGCGATGGCGAAAATAGGGGAACAGGCTGTCGGGACCAACGCTTTTCAACGGTGCGCCGTCATCGCCGGTAATGTATCCGGCCCACGCCTGACAGGCCTTGGCAAGCGATCCAGGCACATAGGCATCATGATTTCCCGGAATTACCGAGACGTCGTAAGGAAGCCCCACACTCTCCAGCCAATGGCGCGTCGTGTTGAATTCCGGTCCGAGCGCCAGATTGACCAGATCTCCAGTCACGACAATGTGGTCGGGCGCCGAGGCTTTGACATCGTCCATCACCATCCCGAGAACAGGGCCGCCCTGGCCTTTCTTGCGGACGAACCGCCAATTGAAATAGCCGGTGATGCGTTTGGACACGAGATCGCGCTTGCGCAGGTCCGGCAAGGGCGAAAGATGAATGTCGGAAACATGGGCGATACGGAACATGCCTCTCGCATAATTCATCGGCCCGTTTTATGCCAGCACCATGAGCAATCCGGAATTCAAACAATCGCTTTGGGCGCAGCTGCGCGGAAAGCTGTTCCACCTCTATTTCCGCTTCAAGCGCCCGATGACACTTGGCGTGCGCGCGCTTGTACTGGATGAGGCGGGCAACCAGATTTTCCTCATCCGCCACACTTATGTGCCCGGCTGGCAAATGCCTGGCGGTGGTGTCGAAACCGGAGAGACGCTGCGCGAGGCGCTCGACAAAGAATTGATGGAAGAAGGCAACATTCGCTTGACCGGTTCGCCGCACATGTTCCACGTCTATTTCAACCGACGCATGTCTCGCCGCGATCACGTGGCACTGTTCGTCTGCAATGCCTTCGAACAAACCGCACCGCGCCTGCCCGACCATGAAATCGCTGAAAGCGGCTTTTTTCCGCTCAATGCCCTACCCGCTGCCACCACCCGCGCAACGCGGACCCGACTGGCTGAAGTTTTGAATGGACAACCGGTTTCAGACGATTGGTGAAGCCTCCAAATGCGCCCGCCCATGCGGGGCCGTTAAATCAAGCGCCGGACCAACAGGCACGATGCCTGTGGGGTTGATCATTCGGTGGCTGGCGTAATAGTGCGTCTTGATGTGCGCCATGTGGACTGTCTGGGCAACGCCATTGATCTGGTAAAGTTCGCGCAGCCAGCCTGAGAGGTTTGGATAGTCAACGATCCGCCGCAGATTGCATTTGAAATGGCCATGATAGACCGCGTCAAACCGCACAATGGTCGTGAACAGCCGCCAGTCTGCCTCGGTAAGCCTGTCGCCAACCAGATAGCGATTCTTTGCAAGCCTGCCCTCTATATCGTCCAATGCCGAAAACAGCTCATGGAACGCCGCTTCATAAGCCTCTTGTGTGGTGGCAAAGCCGGCCCGATAGACGCCGTTGTTGATATTCGGATAGACCAGAGCATTGACCGCATCAATCTCGTCTCGCAGCGCTTCGGGGTAATAATCGGCATGATTGCCTGTAAGCCCGTCAAAGGCACTGTTGAGCATCCGGATGATTTCACTGCTTTCATTGGAAACAATGGTCGCTGTTTGCTTGTCCCAAAGCACAGGCACTGTCACCCGCCCGGTGTAAGTCGCATCGGCTTGCGTGTAAATTTCATGCATGAAATTCGAACCAAACAGCCCGTCACCGGTAGCGGCGTCGAAATCCGTCGCAAATGTCCAGCCATGTTCGAGCATGACCGGATGCACCACGGAGACGCTGATAAGTTCTTCCAGCCCCTTCAAAGCCCGGAAGATCAATGTGCGGTGCGCCCATGGGCAGGCCAGCGACACAAATAAATGATAACGCCCGGCCTCTGCTTTGAATCCGCCCTTGCCGCTTGGCCCCGGTGCGCCGTCCACCGTTACAAAATTGCGGTATGCCGCATCTTTGCGGACAAATTTTCCGCCGGTTGATGACGTGTCGTACCATGTGTCATGCCAGACACCGTCCACAAGTAAGCCCATGCTCAATACTCCATTGCCTTCTCATGTAGGCCATCGCGCGCATTTCCGCAGTGCGGCATGGTTGAACAATCTGTTGAACAATGATAGCGAAACGTCATGAACACATATCCCGGACATCTTTTATCGACAGAACGACGACGCTGAAGCGCTTCGCCACCGGCGTTTTTGCGCCTTTCCTGTCCCTTGCTCCGAGAAAATTCAATGACCAAACCGGCAATAGTCACCGCCGCAGAAATGCCTGCGCACGACGCTGATATCGAACAAATCCACACCGATGCCTTCGGCCCCGGCCGTTATGCCCGCGCCGCCTTCCGCATTCGTGAGGGTGGGCCACATGACGCGTCGCTGTCGCGTGTCGCATTGGCAGATGGCAAGCTCATCGCTTCGGTGCGCATGACGCCGGTTGTTGTCGGCGAAACTGAGGCGCTGTTGCTGGGGCCCCTCGCCGTCACGCCCGCTTTCAAGAACAAAGGCATCGGCCGGAATCTGATGAAGGAAAGTCTGGCTTTGGCAAAAGCGGCGGGACACCGTTTGGTTATTCTTGTTGGCGATGAACCCTATTATGGCCCGTTCGGTTTCTGCCACGTTCCGGCAGGCACGATGAAATTCCCGGCACCGGTTGATCAACACCGCATCCTGGCATGCGAACTTGTCGATGGTGCTGCGGTTGGCGCAAGCGGCTCGGTGCGCCATGCAAGAATGGCAAGGCAGAACTGAAAGCTAAACGGCAAACCCGCCATGCTTGGCCTTTTGCTCCGGCTCCACATGGATCAGAACCGATATGCCCGGCATCAGCTTTTTGAGTGCGCTTTCGATCCGGTCGCAAATGTCATGCGCCTGCGAAACACTCATCGCTGCGGGAACAACGAGGTGGAATTCCGCGAACCGCGCCGCCCCCGCTTCGCGGGTTTTCAAATCATGGAACTCTATCGCCCCTGTCGCATGATTGGATATTTCTGAACGGATGGATTCGATCTCGGCAAGGCTGAGCGCGCCATCCATCAACCCTTGAACAGAGCCGGAAATCACCCGCCAGCCTTGCCATAATATGTTCAGCGCAACGATGATCGCCATGATCGGATCAAGCTGCACCCAGCCGGTAACCAGCGACAACAGCAATCCGGCAAGAACCCCGATGGACGTGATGACATCAGTGGAAATATGCATGCCGTCTGCAACCAGCGCCGGGGAGCGGGCTTTGCGGCCCGTACCGATCAAGATGTAGGCCCAGACAGCGTTGATCGCGGCCGATGCAGCATTGATCGCCAAGCCAAGCGCAGGCGCCTCCAACGCCTTCGGCGCTTGCAACACGAACCAGGCTTCGCGAATGATCAGGATGGCTGCGAGCACGATCAGCACACCTTCGGCAACAGCGGAGAAATACTCGGCCTTGTGATGCCCGAACGGATGATCATCATCCGCCGGCTTGTGGCTGACACGGATTGCGTACCAGGCAATGCTGGCGGCAATCACGTTGACAATGGATTCCAGCGCATCCGAAAACAGCGCCACCGAGCCGGTCAGATGCCAGGCAACAAATTTCAGCGCCATCACCAGAAAGGCAATGCCGATGGATGCTGTCGCCAGCCGCCTTACTGTCCGGTTAGCCGGCATGGAAAAACTCCCCAGTTCGGCGCTTGCGCCCGGTGCCTACTCGTCCTGAATGGAAGAAATATAGGCGACGATATCGCCGATCTGCTTCGGCGTCGCCTCAAACTCAGGCATGCCCGGATGCCCGGTCACGATGCCTTCGGCAAAAGCCTCTTCAAGCGCGTCAATCGGATAGCGCTTGGCTAGCTCGCGGAAAACCGGGGCCTTGTCGGCCGTGCTTTTGTCCTTGAGACCAACACCATGGCAGCGCGAACAGTTGGCTTCCACCAACTGCTTGCCATGCGTTATGGCCTCAAACTGGGTCTCGGCAGAGGCCACGCCAACCGTTGCGATCATCAATCCGGCAACAAGAACAGAAATCCTCACTTGGCTTTCTCCTTCGTCCGTTTGGGCATGTGCGCCACAACGTTTTCGATCATCCGCATCCCGGCATTGCCACCAAGCGTCATGATCGATTCCGGATGGAACTGTACCGCAGCAATCGGCTCGCTGTCATGCTCAAACGCCATGATCACGCCATCGTCCGTCTCGGCAGTCACGCGAAATTCCTTCGGAAGCCGCACCGGATCAGCAAAGATCGAGTGATAGCGCCCGACTGTCACTTCCTGCGGCAGGCCAGAGAAAATGATGCCGTTGCGGGAAACGCGAATGCGCGATGGCTTGCCGTGCATTGGCACATGCAAATGCCGAAGCTCGCCGCCATAGGCCTCCGCCAACGCCTGCAAGCCAAGGCAAACACCGAAGATCGGCAGATCGCGCGCACGCGACTTGGTGATCGTCGCCTTGCAATCAAAGTCGGTCGGCGATCCGGGCCCTGGTGATAGCACCACAAGGTTCGGATTGACCCTGTCAAACACGTCCTCCGAAACTGGTGAGCGCACCGTTGTCACTTCGGCGCCCGTCTGGCGGAAATAGTTTGCCAGCGTGTGCACGAACGAATCCTCGTGGTCGACAAGGAGTATGCGCACGCCCTCGCCCACCCGTGCAGCCGTGTTGCCGACACCAGCCGTGTTACCCTTCGGCGCCTCCCTGATTGCCGAGATCAGGGCGGATGCCTTCAACTCGGTTTCGGCCTCTTCCTCTTCCGGAATGGAGTCAAACAGCAGTGTGGCTCCAGCGCGCACCTGGGCAATGCCCTCTTTGATACGGATGGTGCGCAATGTAAGGCCGGTGTTCATATCGCCGTTGAAATTGATCATGCCGACCGCCCCGCCATACCAGGCGCGTGCGCTCTTCTCGTTCTCTTCAATAAACCGCATCGCCCAGAGCTTGGGTGCGCCGGTCACCGTGACCGCCCATGCGTGGCTGAGGAACCCGTCAAACGCATCCATCCCCTCGCGTAACCGGCCTTCGATATGATCGACCGTGTGGATCAACCGCGAATACATTTCGATCTGCCGACGCCCGATGACCCGCACCGAACCCGGCTCGCAAACACGGCTCTTGTCGTTGCGATCGACATCTGAACACATGGTCAGTTCAGACTCGTCCTTCTTGGAATTGAGCAGTTTCAAAATCTGCTCAGAATCCGAAATCGCATCATCGCCCCGCTTGATCGTGCCCGAGATCGGGCAGGTCTCGATGCGCCGGCCATTGACCCGCACAAACATTTCCGGCGACGCACCGATCAGATATTCGCCAGCGCCCAGATTGATGAAAAACGAATAGGGCGACGGATTGATAATCTTCAGGCGACGCGAAATCTCGGACGGCTGCGTCTCGCAGCGCTCATAAAATGTCTGCCCCGGCACCACTTCAAACAGGTCGCCGCGCTTGAAGCTGTCCATCGCCTTGCGCACGAGATCGGCATATTCGCCCGGTGTATGATCACCGCGCCCCGGATCAACAGTGGACGCCACAAACGGCGCATCCGGCGTCTCGCGCGAAAGGCCTTTGGTTGATTTGCCGTCATGCTCAAAATCAAACTGCTCGTGCCATGCCTTGGCGGAATAATGATCCACAACGAGGATTTCGTCAGGCAGGAACAACACGAGATCGCGCTGATCATCCGGGCGCTTCAGCTTGAATTTAATCGGGTCAAACTGGAAACAGAGATCGTAGCCAAATGCGCCATAAAGCCCGAGCGATGCATCCACTTCCGAGAAAAACAGACTGACAATCGAACGCAGCACAGTGAACACTGACGGCACGCGCGAGCGCTCTTCTTCGGTAAATGTCCGGCTGGGTTCGGAAACCACGACCTTCAGCAACGCAGGCTCTCTCGACATGACGGTTACATCATCAGTCTTGTCGAGCACACCGGCAATCCAGCCAAGAATGATCTCGCCGCGCTTGTTCAACGCTTCGATAGACATGTCCCTGCCCCGCGCAGTGATCACCACTGGCGGATTGGCCGTTGCCGTATCCCAGCGCGTGTAGCGGCCGGGATATTCATAGTTCGACGAGAAAACAGCGCCGCGCCGCGTGTTGAGCCGGTCAACATA
Organism: Phyllobacteriaceae bacterium; assembly: GCA_031377485.1. Lineage (GTDB taxonomy): Bacteria > Pseudomonadota > Alphaproteobacteria > Rhizobiales > Rhizobiaceae > JANMEX01. The sequence goes on along the minus strand of JANMEX010000383.1, from coordinate 626 downwards.
GGCTTCAATTGCACCGGTATATTCGGTCGGAACACGCAAGCGGGAAACGGTCACGCCGCCGCCAGTCACATACTGTTCCGAACCATCTTCAAGGGTCACGACCATCCGCTCACTCCAAAAAATATCCGGGTTCCGGACCGCCATAAACAAAAAGCCGCCCGGTTGTCCCGCTGCGGCCTCTATTCTTCAAACAAACATGCGCATGATTGTCCGGCCGCTGTTAACGGACCCGCCACCAACCATTGTTGCGCAGAACTTGTTTCATGGGCGCATGACTAGCGGCAAACTGAAAAGGTTTCAACCGGATTCGCGCCGGAAGATGTTGGACAGTGTTTGATCGATAATTCAGTTCGATGGGAAATCTGACGGGTTTTATGCGACCAGACGCAGGCCATGTCTTGCTCAAAATTCGCTGGGATGAGTCAACCGGAGTGATTTGCAAGAACCGGAGCGGAGCGTACATAAAGTACGTGAGCACCGGAAGCGCAGCAAATTACTCTGGTTGGCCAACCCAGTAGAATTTTCAGGAAGCCATAAAAATGGCGGCCCGGACTGGGCGGTGTCCGGACCTCCAAAATTTGCCTGGCCAGGCTCAACACAGGATGCCGGGGAAAAGCAGGGGAAAC
>JANMEX010000349.1:0-7238 GCA_031377485.1 Phyllobacteriaceae bacterium | reverse complement strand
CCGCGCCGTCCCAGCGCAGCGTGCCGACCTTGTCCATGCCCATCTGCCCGGAGACGATGGCGATCTCGCCGCTGTCGATCATTGGCTGCAATATCGACATTGCGCCGTCATAGAAATAGAAGGCGTTGGTGTCGTCAGGCGAGCCGCCGAACAGTTCAACATTCCATGGCTTGACCGATGGGAAGCGCTCCTTGAGGCCGGCGATCAGTGAATTGCCCTGCAGCACGCCTACGCCGAAATTGTCGAAGGTGGTGTAATAGTCGACGTTTTCGGTCTTGGATATCAGGCGGTCATAGGCAAACACCTTGATACCGGCTTCGTGCGCCTTTTGCAGCACGTCTGAAAGCGTGGTGCCATCAATCGAGGCGATGATGAGAACCTTGGCACCCTTGGTGACGAGATTTTCAATCTGGGCAAGCTGGTTTGGAATATCGTCTTCTGCGTACTGAAGATCGGTGGTGTAACCCATCGCGGTGAATTCCTTCACCATCGATTCGCCATCTGAAATCCAACGAAGAGATGACTTGTTCGGCATGGCAATGCCGATCAGGCCCTTTTCTTCAGCCATGGCCCAGCTTGACGACAGGGCGATGGCGGCGGCGGTGGCCAAAATACCGAAATGTCTGCGGTTAATCATGTAGTCCTCCCATGTGACAACAAACGGCTGAAACAGACGGGCCCATTGCGCGGGCTGCTTTTTCAACCGGTCTCCGTGTTGCCGAATTGATGTTTACGCCGTCTGCAGCAGGGCCCCTCGGGAGCCAGCCTTGTTGCAGACTTTGTTTTCCAACGTTCGTGGAAATTGGTATAACTGTCAAATGCAATTTTCTGCCATTGATATACAAATTCTGATATGCATCCATTTAACTGGAGTGTTGAAATGGCAAAAGAACCGGGAAGCCTGCCTTTCTCCACTGAGGACAATTCTGATGAAGATCAACTTGCGCGCACCGGAATCCGCATCCCGCATTTGAAGCTGATTGTATCGCTGGACGATTATGGCCAGATCAGCGCCGCCGCATCGGTTTTGAACATGTCCCAACCCGCCGCCTCGCGCATGCTGTCGGATATGGAATCAATTATGGAAGCGCCACTTTATGAGCGCCTGCCACGCGGCATCGCGTTGACGCCCTATGGCAAAGCGCTTGCCCGCCGCTCACGCACGATTCTTCTGGAACTGCGCGAGGCGAGCCGCGAAATCTCTGACTTGAAAAATGGCACCGGCGGTTCAGTGTTTCTGGGCGCGGTCACAGCGCCTGCCGTGCAGATTGTCATTCCAGCCATCCGGCAAGTGCGCGAGCAGTTTCCGCGCATCAAAATCAATGTACAGGTCGAGACCAGCAATATTCTGGCCAAGGATCTCTTGGCCTCACGCCATGATTTCATCATTGCCCGCATTCCGGATGATCTCAATCCACGCCAGTTCAACAGCCGCGAGATCGGCATTGAAAAGGCCTGTCTTGTGGTTCGGGCAAACCATCCGCTTGCACAGCGGAGCAAGGTCGGGCTTGACGAGCTCAATGCGTTTGAATGGGTGTTTCAGCCGGCTGGATCGCTGCTCAACCGCACCGTGGAGAAATTGTTCCTGACGCGTTCGGCGCCGCTGCCGGAACGGATCGTCAACACTTCATCATTGTTGATGACCATGGTGATGATCCGCGAGAGTGATGCCATCTCGCCCATGGCGCTTGAAGTTGCCAAGCGCTTTACCGAAAGCGACGGCGACGGCTCTTTGGCCATCCTCAAACTGGGGTTTGAGATCAATGTCCAACCCTTCAGCCTGATCACCGTGCGAGACCGCCAGCTATCGCCAGCGGCCACAACAATGTTCGACTGCATCGTCAACGAGGTCAAACGACAGAATCTTTGAAGATCAGTTGGACGATCATTTGCCCCAGCGCAGCACCAGCGGATCAAGTTCGCGCAGCAGGTCGAGAAGCTCCGCTGCCGTGTCAGGGTGCACGGCCTTGGTCGGGTGGCGCACAAAATCAGACTTGATGACCCCGCCCGCCTTCATGGCAATCTTGGCCGAGCGCCAGCCGCATTGGCGGTTTTCAAAATTGATGGCTGGAAGGATCCGGCGGTAACCCTCCTTTGCAGCGTCCTTGCGGCCTTCACGGAAATCAACGATCACCGGACGTATCAGGTCGCAGATCATGCCCGAGGTCATTGAGCCCGTGGCGCCGGCGTTGAGATCGGCCATCAAAGTGATGCCCTCTTCTCCGTCGAACGGGCCCTCGATCAGGTCACCGCCTTCGGCAATAAGGGCGCGCAATTTGGCGGCAGTTTGGGGCGTTTCTATCTTGAAATAGCGCAGATATTGGCACTGGTGCGCCAATTTGATAATTTGCGAAACCGTAAGCTGTACGCCGGACAATGGCGCATCCTGAAGCATGATCGGAATGCCACCGGCGTCCCCCACGCGCTGGAAATGTTCGATCACCGAATTCTCATCTGCCCGCAAACCCGTGCCATGATAAGGCGGCATCATCATCAACATAGATGCACCGAGCGAAGCGGCGAGTTTTGCCCGTTGCTCGACGATCTGTGTGGCAAAATGCGATACGGTGACGATAACAGGTACCCGCCCTGCAACATGTGTCAGGCAAAGCCTGGTCAAAATTTCGCGCTCGTCATCCGACAGAAGGAACTGTTCGGAGAAGTCGGCAAGAATGCAGATGCCGTCCACGCCTTGATCAATCAAAAGATCAAGAACGCGCTTCATGCCTTCAAGGTCGAGGCTTCCGTCATCGTGGAACGGTGTCGGGGCGACCGGCCAGATGCCGGTATAGGGGCGTTTCATCATCATCGTGCCTCAGGCAAAAACATAGGAAGTCTTGACAGTTGTGTAGAATTCGCGGGCGTGTGACCCTTGCTCGCGCGGGCCATAACTTGACCCTTTCGTGCCGCCGAATGGCACATGGTAGTCAACGCCCGCTGTCGGCAGATTGACCATGACCATACCGGCTTTTGCCTGCTTTCGGAATGCCGTCGCATGTTTCAGCGAAGTGGTGCAGATGCCAGCGCAAAGGCCGAACTTAGTGTCGTTGGCCGTTGCCAAGGCCTCGGCAAAGTCGGCCACCTTTATAACCGACGCGCAGGGTCCGAAGATTTCCTCGCGCGAGACACGCATCGCGTTGGTGGCGTTGGCAAAGACTGCCGGTTGTTGGAAGAAGCCGGTATTGCCAATCCGTTGTCCGCCTGAAACATCGCAGCCTTCGGATTTGGCGAGTTCGACATAGGACAGGTTGGTGGCAAGCTGCTTTTCGTCCACAACGGGACCGACCTGTGTGGATGGATCAAGCGGGTCACCGACCTTGAGCGCGGCTGCTGCGGCCTTGAATTTTTCAAGGAATTTGTCGTGGATGCCCGCCGTCACGATGATGCGTGAGGATGCCGTGCAACGCTGGCCGGTGGAAAAGAATGCGCCGTTGATCGCGGCGTTGACTGCCAGATCAAGGTCAGCATCATCCAGCACTACCAGCGGGTTCTTGCCGCCCATCTCCAGCTGGATTTTCTTGCCGAGTTCCATCGCGCGAAGGCCTATGCGTTTGCCTGTACCTACCGAGCCGGTGAAGGAAATGGCATTGATATCCGGATGATCGACAATGCGCTGCCCCACGCTTGAACCCGGGCCCATGACCAGATTGAACACGCCATTCGGGCATCCGCTTTCGTGCAGGATCTTGGCGATTTCCCATGAGCAGCCGGGCACCAGATCAGCGGGCTTCATCACCACCGTGTTGCCATAGGCGAGTGCAGGCGCGATCTTCCACGCCGGGATGGCGATCGGGAAATTCCATGGCGCTATGATGCCGACAACGCCGACCGGCTCGCGGTCAATCAGCACTTCGATGTTGGGACGAACCGAGGCGAGTTTCTCACCTGCAATCCGCAATGATTCTCCGGCAAAGAATTTGAAAATCATCGCAGCGCGGACGGTTTCGCCAATTCCTTCGGCCAGCGACTTGCCCTCTTCGCGCGACAAGAGGCGGCCAATCTCGTCCTTGCGCGCAAGGATGGTGTTGCCAACGGCATCCAGCACATCAAAGCGAACTTGCGGCGAAGCAGACGCCCAAGCCGGCAACGCCGCCTTGGCGGCTTTAACGGCGGCATCGACAGCGGAAGCATCGGCAGACGCATAGTGGCCGACGATGTCGTTTGTATCAGACGGGTTACGTTTGGCCTTGATGCTGCCGTTTCCACCCATTGGCCATTGATCAAATTTGCGTGCTGCACTTTTTTCTCCTAGCGATATTGATCGTACTATATTGCGAAATATCGAAGGATGTCACTTGATTTTTGTTGATCAAATCGCAATCATCGTATCATTGAGTATAATTGGTGCAGCCCGTGTCGACAGCCACTTCATCCAGGAAAGACGGCATCCGCCCAGATTCAGGCCCAAACCTGACAATGGCGATGGCAACAGAACTCGGCCGTAAAATCGTTTCAAGGCAGTTGCCTGCGGGCGTATCGCTGCCGACGGAAAGTGAATTGCAAACCGACTTTGGCGTCTCGCGAACTGTGGTCCGGGAAGCGGTACGGCATCTGGCTTCCAAAGGCCTCGTGTCAGTCGGGCCAAAGGTCGGCACAAGGGTGAGAGCTTCGTCCGAGTGGAACATGCTAGATCCGGAAGTGATGGACTGGCATCTGCACGGAACAGCTTCAGCCGATTTTATCGCGGCGCTTTATGAAATGCGGCTGATTATTGAACCTGAGGCAGCGCGGCTGGCTGCAGGGCGCATAACACACCCGCAAATCCAGTTTTTGAAAGCGGCGCTCGAAGGCATGAGCGAAAATCCGCAAGGTTCGCAAGACCTGATCGCCGCTGACCTTGCCTTCCACCGGACCATCTTGGAAGCCACTGGAAATCCGGTGCTGCGCTCATTCGGCGCGCTCATCGAGAACAGCCTGTCGGTTTCGTTTTCACTCAGCTGGCGCAAGAGCGAGCCCGGACAGACGCTGAAACTTCATGGTCAGGTGGTGGACGCAATCCTCGCGGGCGACGAGGAGCTGGCGGCGCTGCACATGCGCCGGTTGATCGAAACCGCATACCGGGATGTGCGCCAATCGTTGGCGGCCAATCCGGGTGAGTTAAAATAGCTGCGGCAGCGGCTTGAATTTGGGAGGACGGGATGACATTCAAAAAGGCCGAATGGCCGCGCAGTTTGCGCTCGCAGAATTGGTTTGGCGGCACCAGCCGCGATGCCATTTACCACCGCTCATGGATGAAAAACCAGGGCTTCCCGGCAGACATGTTCGACGGTCGTCCTGTGATCGGCATCTGCAACACATGGTCCGAGCTTACGCCCTGCAACGCCCACCTTCGCGATCTTGCCGAGCGGGTGAAGCGCGGTGTTTATGAGGCTGGCGGCTTCCCGCTGGAATTTCCGGTTTTCTCGCCATCAGAGAGCGCGTTGCGCCCGACGGCGATGCTGTACCGCAATCTTTGCGCGATGGATGTCGAAGAAGCGATCCGCGCCAATCCGCTTGATGGTGTTGTGCTTTTGGCCGGTTGCGACAAGACCACGCCCGCCTTGCTGATGGGCGCGGGCAGTGTGGATATTCCAGCCATTCTCGTTTCCGGCGGCCCGATGCTGAACGGCAAATGGCGCGGGCAGGATGTCGGCTCGGGAACGGCGCTCTGGCAAATGTCGGAGATGGTAAAATCCGGCGAAATCACCAATGAGGATTTCCTTGAGGCCGAGCAGGGCATGTCTCGCTCACCCGGGTCATGCAACACAATGGGTACCGCCTCGACCATGGCGTCGATGGCAGAAGCGCTTGGCATGGCGCTCTCGGGCAATGCCGCCATTCCAGCAGTTGATTCGCGCCGCCGCGTGATGGCGCAACTCACAGGCCGGCGCATCGTGGACATGGTCATGGACGACCTGAAGCCTTCCGACATCATGACATTCAAGGCCTTCGAAAACGCAATCCGCGTCAATGGCGCCATCGGCGGGTCAACCAATGCGGTGGTACATTTGCTGGCCATGGCCGGCCGGGTTGGCGTTCCGCTTACGCTGGATGACTGGGACCGTCTGGGAAGAGATGTGCCGACGATCGTCAATCTGATGCCATCCGGCAAATATTTGATGGAAGAGTTTTTCTACGCCGGCGGTCTGCCAGTCGTCATAAAGACGCTTCATGAAGGCGGATTGCTGAACAGCGATGCGATAACCGTCTCCGGCAAAAGCATCGGCGAGGAAGTGTCGGCCGCCAAGAACTGGAATGAGGATGTGATCCGTCCGGTGGACAAGGCCCTGGTAAAATCCGGCGGCATTGCGGTGGTCAAAGGAAACCTTGCTCCCAACGGCGCAGTGCTCAAACCCTCCGCTGCCTCGCCGCATCTGATGCAACATCGCGGCCGTGCCTACGTGTTTGAATCCATCGAGGAGTTCCACGGCACCATCAACGATGACAGCCTCGACATCGATGAAGACTCCATCATGGTGCTGAAATATTGCGGTCCGAAAGGCTATCCGGGCATGGCCGAAGTCGGCAACATGGGCCTGCCGCCAAAAGTCCTGAAGAAGGGCATCAAGGACATGATCCGCATTTCTGATGCTCGCATGTCCGGCACGGCCTATGGCACGGTTATCCTGCATGTCTCACCGGAAGCCGCTGATGGCGGGCCGCTGGCTTTGGTTAAAACCGGGGACATGATTGAGGTCGATGTTCCGGCGCGCAGGCTGCATCTTGATGTTTCCGATGCCGAGCTTGCCGTGCGCAGGGCCGCTTGGGTGTCTCCGGTTGAAGAGGCGCAAAGCGGTTATGTGCGGCTTTATCTCGACCATGTGCAACAGGCGCATCAAGGCGCAGACATGGACTTTCTGGTTGGCTGCCGCGGGTCTGTGGTCAAACGCGATTCACATTAATCAAACAATAGACGCGGGCAGACTTGCCCGGCTCAAACCTTGCGGAAGACAAAGACCATCCACGCAGTGGCAATAGCGAGCGCGCCCCACAGGGGCGTGCCGTAAAATCCAAGCCATGCGAGAAAAATGAAGGCCGAACCCAGAAGAGAAATGAACAGGCGATCGCCGCGCGTTGTGTCTAGGCCAAAAATACCATGTCTTGGATTGCCGCCGGGGCTCTTGTATTCCCAAAAGCCCATCACCGAAATCGCCAGCGCCACAAAGATGAAGAAGGCAGCGGTCGGCCAGGTCCAGGCCATCCATGAAAGACCCATTTCGTTGCTCCTCAAACCCGCCCGAGGGCAAAGCCCTTGGCGA
>JANMEX010000315.1:0-9088 GCA_031377485.1 Phyllobacteriaceae bacterium | reverse complement strand
GGGGCGAGCGCGCCCTCCGGTTGCCGCGGGCAGGAGGCGAAAGCGCAGTTACAAAGCGTAGCCGCGACTGGGCCGAGACGCGGCCTGAATGGGCGCTCGCAGGGTGCAAGGCGTTCATCGCCGCGCCACGAACGCGCACGGTCGGCAGGAACCTGGAAGGACGCGCTTTCCTGCATGACTACGACTGGAAGCAGGACAAGAGCTTCGGAGTCCTGGAACTTATCCTCACAGCGCCGGTCGTCGTGGCGAGCTGGATCAGCCTTCAGTATTACGGATCGACCGTTGCTCCCCACGCATTCGGTGGCGGGAACAAGCTCCTGCACAATGTCACCGGCGGTATCGGTGTGGTTGAGGGCAATGGGGGCCTGCTTAGGGCTGGACTTCCTTGGCAATCGGTCCATGACGGCGAGGCATATGCGCACGAACCGCTGCGTCTGTCGGTCTGCATAGAGGCGCCCCGCAAAGCGATGAGCGATGTCCTGAGCCGCCATGACAACGTGCGCGCGCTTTTTGACAATGGCTGGCTGCACCTCTTCGCCCTTAATGACGAGGGGCGCATGGCTTGGCGGTACGCTGGCGATCTCCAATGGACTGAGATGAACCATGCCGAAGCCGCCGCCGAGCTGCCACGGCTCAAGGTCGCGGTCTGAAGGCTGGCACTTTGAGGCATCCATGACAGGTATCGCAAACCAACCTGGAGATAGCGAGGGCGACGGTTCACACGGCCCGACTACAAGGAAAGGTGATTTTTGATGGTAAGGAAGAAGCGCCACTACAACAACACGGCGGCGGTGCTGACTACGATGCATGCCAAGGAGCGTGTCATCGGGCCGATCCTGCGAGACGAGCTGGGACTGACCATCAAGCTGGCCATAGGAGTCAATACCGACCAATTCGGCACATTCAGTCGTGAGGTTGGGCGGTCCGGTTCCCAGCTCGATGCAGCCAGAGCCAAGATCGCCGCCGGCTTTGAATACGCGCCGTCCTCACGCGTTGGCTTCGCAAGCGAGGGCAGCTTTGGACCGCATCCCTATATCCCCTTTCTGGCGATCGGGCGCGAACTCGTCCTGATGTATGATCGAGATAGCCAGTTCGAACTGGCGGGGTACGACGCCAGCCCGGAGACCAACTTTGGGCACACCGTCGCGCGAGATCCCGAGGCGGCGTTCGCGTTTGCAAAGCGTGCCCGGTTCCCCAAACACGGGCTAATCGTCATGGGGTGTCGCGACGAACAGCCCACTCCTGACCTTCTGCTCAAGAAGGACATTACTGATGCAAACGCGCTTGAAGCGGCAGTGCAGGATGCCGTTAGGCTTTGCGGCGCTGCCTTTGTGGAAACCGACATGCGGGCGCACCGCAACCCAACTCGCATGACCGCAATCAAGCGTGCGACACGCGATCTGGTACGCCGGTTTCACAGTCGGTGCCCGAATTGCGGCCATCGCGGGTTCGACGTTACCGAACGCATTCCCGGACTACCTTGCGCATGGTGCGGTGAGCCGACGCACGTGATCATGGCCGAATCTCTCATATGCCAATCATGCGGACACAGGGATGAACGATCAGTGGCAACCGCGCCCACAGCGGACCCCGGCCAGTGTCAGGGGTGTAATCCATGAAGCCCGAAAAAATTAAGCATCATATATGATCGGAGAAGGGGGATGAGCAGGAGTTCTGAACAGCAAACACCAAACATCACCGTGGAATCCGCGTTTGAGGAACAAATTTCATTCGTACTCGGACATCCCCGGCTGAGCACATGGCTGAAGACCGCCTTGAGTGACGCGCTTCATCGCGATCCAATCTCTGTCCTAAATGAATTGGAGATTCTCAATCTGATTCTGCGCAATCGATCAGCGATGTTGATCGCAAAGAAATACAATCCAGACGATCCCCGTTAACTCGATACGCGTCAGTCGTCGCGGGATTTATCGGCTGCGGCCTATGATAGACCACCGAAGGGCTTCGCCAGCGTGGAACGGGACAAGATCCGCTGCGTTCAGCTTGATCTTGTCCGGGATTCGATTTTGGCACCGCTCCAACACTACGAAGGTTTCGTTAACCGGAAGATCATAGAAGCGCGGTCCGTTCTCTGATGCGAAGGCTTCGAGATGATCGAGCGCGCCTTCCTCATCAAATACCATCGCATAGCTTTCCAGCGCGAAGGGTGCATTGAAGATGCCGGCGCACCCGCAGGCGGATTCCTTGTCACCGACGGCATGCGGCGCGGAGTCTGTACCAAGGAAGAATTTTGTCGAACCGGACGTCGCGGCCTTTCGCAAGGCGAGCCGATGCGGCTCTCGTTTGACGATCGGCAAACAATAAAAATGAGGCCGGATTCCGCCGTCGAACATGGCGTTGCGATTGATCGTTAAATGGTGAGGCGTTATGGTACCCACCAGATTCGGGCCGCTGGCCTCCACGAATGCAACAGCGTCGGCCGTCGTGATGTGTTCAAACACCACCTTGAGGGCCGGAAAGTCCGCAATCAGCTTCGCAAGTATGCGTTCGATGAAGACGGCCTCCCGGTCGAAGATATCGACATGACGGTCCGTGACCTCGCCATGCAGCAGCAGGGGCATGCCGATCCGCTGCATGACCTCAAGCACTGGATGGATGTTTCGGATGTCCGTGACACCATGGGCCGAATTCGTGGTGGCGTGAGCGGGATAAAGCTTGCAGGCTGTGAAGACGCCTTCGGCAAAACCACGCGCAACTTCGCTGGCATCAATGGTGTCGGTTAAGTAGCAGGTCATCAAGGGGGTAAAGACAAGGCTCGGCTCAAGAGCCGCCACGATGCGGTCACGATAGGCCTTCGCGGCCGCGACGGTCGTGATCGGCGGACTGAGATTGGGCATCACAATGGCCCGTGCAAACTGCCTGGCCGTGTAGTTGACGATGGATGAGAGCATCGCTCCGTCACGAAGATGAACATGCCAGTCATCGGGGCGCCGAAGCCTCACACTAGTCACAACTTTGCCAGCGCCGCCGGGAACGGCTGCGACGTCAGATGTCGGCATAGATGTGATCCTCGGCCGCAGCGCCCGGATGGGTCACGGCGCCATGCCGGGCAGAGCCGACCGTCTGGGCGTACTTCCAGATTGTGCCGGACTGGAAGCCATGTCTGCGTGGCTTCCACTTCGCGCGCCGCGCCTCCAGCATGGGATCGTCGAGCCGGATCGACAGGATGCCGGCGTCGGCGTCAATATCGATGATGTCGCCGTCTTCGATCAGCGCGATTGGGCCCCCGGTCGCCGCTTCTGGCCCAACATGGCCGATGCAAAGGCCTCTTGTAGCGCCCGAAAAGCGACCATCGGTGATCATCGCCACCTGTTCGCCCATGCCCTGTCCATAGATCGCGGAGGTGGTGGCAAGCATTTCCCGCATTCCAGGTCCGCCGCGTGGACCTTCGTAGCGAATGACGATGACGTCGCCGGCTACATAGCGGCGCGCCATGACCGCTGCAAAGGCGTCTTCCTCGCGATCAAATACGCGGGCTGGTCCGCTGAAGGTCAGCCTGCGAAGCCCGGCGACCTTCACAATCGCACCGTCGGGCGCGAGGTTGCCCTTTAGGCCGGCCAATCCGCCCGTGGGCGAAAGAGCGCGCTCAGTCGGAAATACAACAGTCTGATTGTTCGGCACGCGAATACCTGCAAGGTTTTCTGCCAGGGTCCGGCCGGTCACGGTCAGGCAGTCGCCATGCAGAAAACCTCCATCGAGCAGCGACTTCAGCACGACAGGGACGCCGCCGATATCGTAGACATCCTTGGCAAGGTAGCGTCCGCCCGGCTTCAGATCTGCAATTAGCGGCGTTCTCTTGAAAACCTCTGCGACGTCGAAGAGATCGAAGTCGATCCCTGCTTCGTGCGCCATCGCCGGGAGGTGCAGCGCCGCGTTGGTCGACCCTCCCGTAGCGGCGACCACGGCGGCTGCGTTTTCGAGGGATTTTCTGGTAACGATGTCTCGTGGCCGGATGCCGCTTTTCAACAGGACCATGACCGCTCGGCCGGCAGCCTCGGCGTATCGGTCGCGGGATTCGTAAGGGGCGGGGGTTCCGGCCGAGCCCGGCAGGGCAAGACCTATCGCCTCTGAAACATAGGCCATGATGTTGGCAGTGTATTGACCGCCGCATGAGCCTGCCGAGGGACAAGCGACCGTTTCCAATTCAGCAAGGTCAGCATCGGAGATTGTTCCAGCCGCATGGGCACCGACGGCCTCGAAGACGTCGAGCACCGTGACATCCTTCCCGCGAAATCGTCCCGGTAGGATCGATCCGCCATAGAGGAAGACGGATGGCACATTGAGGCGAAGCATTGCCATCATGAGGCCAGGCAGGGTCTTGTCGCAGCCCGCGACTCCTACCAACGCATCGTAGCAGTGGCCACGGACGGTAACTTCTACAGAATCTGCGATTACTTCCCGGCTGACCAGCGACGCTTTCATCCCGGCGTGGCCCATGGCGATGCCATCGGTAACGGTGATGGTCGTAAACTCGCGCGGCGTGCCACCTCCGGCAGTGACCCCGCGCTTCGCAGCCTGGGCCTGACGCGAAAGCGTGATGTTGCAGGGAGCCGCCTCATTCCAAGTTGTCACGACACCAACGAACGGCTGGGCGATTTCCTCGCTGGACAGCCCCATGGCGTACAGAAACGACCGGTGAGGTGCGCGCTCGGGTCCAACTGTCGTATGGCGGCTTGGAAGTCGGGACTTGTCGAGCCGGTTGGGTTGCTCTCCAATGGGCGGGACGGTGCCTTTAGGTCTGTCTGTCATGGCTGTGGTTCGGATTGTTGCGCCGCGGGCGCCCGATTGGCATGGTTGTCGAGGAATTCTTCGAGGTCACGAACGGCGATCCGCCACTCACGACCGATCCGGATGGCGCGCATGTCACCTGCCTTGATCAGCCCCCTCAAGGTGGCCTCGCTCAGCTTCAGAAGTTCGGCGGCCTCCTGCAGGGTCAGGAGTGGTTTGCGCAGCATGACCAGAAAGGCCTCTACCTCATATACCCAACCGCAAGTTCAACAATTTGAGCATTGTTTTGCATTATTGGACATTGTAATACAAAAAATTACATCATCCAACACCAAACTGTTGCAGGATGTCCGTTGTCAGAACATTTGGCGCGACAGGCTGCTTGATTTTGTGCTGTCTTGGCCTCTTTTGTTGGTCGATTGTCTGCTTTCTCCTTCATATGGACCACCAGTTGCCATACCGCTCCTGGCCCCTTTACGACGACGGCAATCGCATCAGTTCAGATTGACGAGGTTCACCTTGACTACAACTGAAAGTGTGCGAAAATATTCGAGCGTTTAATCATGAAGTCCATTCGCAAGAATTAGAAAGTCCTAACATCGATTATTCGAGTTGGGCTGCAGAAAACCAATTTAAAGGGTGATCAAATGGCAACTCCATCAAACGTCACTGAACATCTGAAGCAACTGCTAGATAGACTAGATACACGTTCTGATGAAGGCTATGGCCGAATGAGTTTCCGCGCATAGGCGGTTGGCAAAACAAAAGACAGTATTCACCTTGCTGTTGAGACGGGCATCATCTCAGTGCCGCTGAGCGAGATAGCAGGTCTAAAGTCTCTATCGACTCGGGATCCGCTTGTTTTCCGCGTTGACGTGCTGAATGGCGACAAGATCATACACCTTAGGAAGGTGCCAGATTCCGTTCACTATCCCGTTCCACCCGGAACTGGCCCTGATGTCGGACCTTTTACTTGGCCACCACGATTTGGGCCCCTCGGTTTTCCAGATGTGGCGCGGCTTGTCGGAAAAGATGCATCGACATCGACAAATACCGACGATGGAATTGACACGACTTGTGCTTCTGGAGGTGAGGCCGATCAGACCGATGATCACCGTTCTCACAACCATGGCGACACAGATTGACTGATCCTGAATTGAGAAGATCAGCAATTATGGAATTGCTGGCTGCCATTGGGTCGCAGGAATCTGATCCGACTGATGACACTATTTCACTTGAGGGCTACCTGCTTCGCGGAAATGAAGATAGTTTTCGTGTGGTTGTTGCCGGCCTCGTTTTGGAGTTCAGGAATAGTGACTTGCTCGGTCTTTCAGAGCAACCAGAGCCCGTTGACCGGCCCATGGTCGTTGCTGCGCGCTTGAAAATCAGGCGTCCGGCGACGCTGCTCAGTGTCTCAGATGCTGACGCTTATAAGCCTCTTATTGAACCGAAGATCGAGCCTTTTGCCTATGCCACGCGCCCTAGTGCTCCTCCGATGCAAGCGGCTCCGCGTTTTGACGCCCTTCAGGAGGCTTTCAAGCGAAAGCTTGGATTAACTTGATCGTTATCGTTGCGGGTCCGAGTGATATTCATGCACGCACGGTTGCTGAGTTGATCGTAAAGGTCGGCAAAACTGTGCGTATCGTCGATTTATCGCGGTTCGGTACGGATGCATACCTAAACTGGAGTGTTGACGGGCAGGCAATTGCAACTGGTACTGGACAAAGTGACCCTATCGATTTCGAGAAGGTAGAAACAGTCTGGTACCGCAGACCCCGCACAAGCATGATCGCTGAGCAAGTTCCTGATCGTTTTGTCCGATCATTTTGTCGGGAAGAATGGCTCAATCTAATTGAAGGTCTGTTTTTATATTCACCCGCGCGCTTCGTAAATCCGCTCGCGGCGGAATTTGCCGCTGTCAAACCAGTGCAGTTACGGGCCGCAAGAAATTCAGGGCTTTTGGTACCAGACACTCTGATTACCAATGATCCCAAAAACGCCGCTGATTTTATCGCACGGCACAATGGACGTGTCGTTCACAAGGCTCTTACCGCACCTAAAAACAAGATGATCGATACGAAGCTTTGGGATGAAAAAGACCGAAATGCCCTGCAAACACTCTATCTTGCACCTGTAATCTTTCAGGAGGCGATTGCTGGACCTAGTGACATACGTGCTACATATATAGGCGGCGAAATCTTGGCCGCGAGAATAGGCACCCGTAACGGCAAAGCAGGGATCGACTCCCGCCTAGATCTTGACGCTCCTTACGAGGCTATCCGTCTACCCGATGATCTGATCAGAAAATTAAATGCGTTTATGAAATCACTGAACCTTTCGTATGGCACAATAGACTTGAAATTCACGGACGCCGGCGAGTATGTCTTTTTTGAGGTCAATCCTCAAGGTCAGTTTCTCTACGTCGAACTGCTCACAGGTCTGCCGATTTCGGAAGCAATGGCGTCTTTCCTTTCAAATTCCCCCACTGAATAGGACGCAAAAGCCAGGCTCCGCCCTGTAACCTGCCCAATCAAAAATGTTGCTCGCGATTTGAACGAGCAGATCGCGGAATTGATTGCGGCGGAAAATATAGCCTGAGATGGGCTTCATTACTTAACGGCCGGCAAGCATAAAGGCACGAACATGGCAGCAGTTTTGCGAGACATTGAATTTGACAAGAACTCATCAGGCGTCGCTGATGCGGCATTACAGCTTTTTGCCGCGCTATTGATCGAATTAAAGGCAAAACCCAACAAGCATCCATCGAGCCCGAAGGACGATGACGAAGCATTAAACGTTCCTGAGCATTACAAGAACACTCCCAATTACGGTAGGTTCTAGAGCCCGCCAGATTCCCGCATCTCGACTTTCAAGTTTTCTCTCATGTGACACACACGGAAAAGCCCATCGTCGACCCGATTGAAGTGATTGCGTATCTGCTCGCAGAGTTTGACGGCTCAGAGCGCATCGCCACAGAAATCCGCCAGGCGATGTTGCGTGCGGTTGGTGGACTGCCGTTCGATCATCCGGTTCCTGACATTATAGACAGGATCGCCGGGGATTTGGCTGTCGAAGCGTTCGCTGTGGATCATGGTTCAGGTGGCGAGATGAACCGCGCGTATTGCTTGGCAATAGCGGCTCAAAGCTGACCGCTGGGTATCAGAACAGAAGGACGGCACAGCAAAAACCTAAACAAATCAGCCATTTGACCTCCTCCTGTTGAGAGGATTTGATCGTCTGAATGCTGATTTGTGAATCCCGTTAAAGGGTCTGGACCTTAGTGCCACCAGACCCTTAGAAGTTGCTGATTTGGGGCATAATTACCCATCATCCCCCGTTCGGGGGATGCCGAGACATGACACAATGCTAGGATGCTGACGTGGATTGATTGGAAATGGCCATGAACAAGTTCAGGCGTTTGACGATGGCAGCGGCGTTGTTGGCATTGATTGCTCCATTTGCGGAAGTTGCGGCGGGGAAAGAGAAAGCAAGCCAAGACGATATCGAACATCTATGCAACGCGGTCACACAGGCATGCTACGCAGCGTGTCGAATGCGGTATGAAAATCGCATCGCCAGCGAGGGAAAAATTTCATTCGGCAACCAGCTGTCACTGGCTCTTTGCGAGGACAATTGCGCGGATGCTGACAATAAATGTGCAGAAGGTGGAGGCAGCCCGGCCAGAATCAAACCGAGCAAGAATCTTCCGAACCAGGAAATCAGACGCAAATCCCCGTAGAGCATGGCGTGGAAGGGTTTGTATATGACGGCAAGCGGGAAAATGCTTAGACAGCTTTAGCGCCTGCGGCTGATAGTTTAACCCAAGATCGGCCCGATAGAGGCCCGCTGTTGCAGTTTGTTACGGCAAAAACCGCAACGGGAGCTGGATGCAATATCAAGGGCAACATCAGCTTCGACAGCGGACAGCGGATTTTTCATTTGCCGGAGCAGAAATTCTATATCCGTACAAAGATCAGCTCTGAACATGGCGAGCGCTAGTTTTCCTCAGAGGGTGTAGTGCGATCTGCCGGTTGGAGGCCCGCAAAACAATAACCGCGCTGCTAGGGCAAAATAGCCAAACCGTCGTCAGGCAATGGGCGCTGCAGTTCCAAGGCTTCCGCCGTTAGCGCTGATAGCTATTGGTCGATCTCAGCTTGGTTTCTAAGTATCACGTAAGATGACTACGACCAAGGTCGAGCTAGCCTGATCCGACGCCGGTTTATTTCTGGATTTTGATGTGTTAGGTTTTTTTTCGCTTTTCGAGGATCCAATGGAAAATTGCTATCTGCATCACGTTTCTGTGCCAACCAGGGAAGTTGCGAAGGCGGCCTCATTTTAT
>JANMEX010000246.1:0-2316 GCA_031377485.1 Phyllobacteriaceae bacterium | reverse complement strand
GGCGTATTTGCGCTTTTCCTTGAGGCCCTGCGCTGTGACCAGCCCCGCCCGCGCCAACAGTGTCGTCACCACCGGTAGCTGGAACACCAGCCCGAAGGAGAAAATCAGCGTCATGATCAGGCTGAGATATTCCGAAACTTTCGGCAAAAGCGAAATCTGGATGCCGTTGCTGTCCTGTTGCATCGACAGGAAGAACCACATGACCATGGGCGTGAAGAAGAAATAAACCAGCGCAGCGCCCGCCAGAAACAGAATCGGCGAGGCAAACAGGAACGGCAGAAATGCGCGGCGTTCATTGCGATAAAGGCCCGGCGCGACGAATTTGTAGATCTGGTTGGCGATGATCGGAAAGGCCAGCACCATGCCGCCAAACATCGCGACTTTGACTTGCGTGAAGAAGAATTCCTGCGGTGCCGTGTAAATCAGCGCCACCTTTTCCTGCGGCAAGCCCGCCCATTGCACTGCCGTGCGATAGGGTATGACCAGCATGTCAAACAGCTCCTTGGCAAAATAGAAGCAAACACCGAAGGCCGCAAAGAAAGCGACGATGGCCCAGATCAGGCGGCGGCGAAGTTCGATCAGGTGCTCGATCAGCGGCGCGGAACTTTGCTCCACGTCTTCTGCAGGTGTGCTCATGATTTTGCCTTCTTGGCGGCAGGTTTGGAAGGCTTGTCAAGCTTAGAAGGCTTGTCAGCTTTGGCGGCTATTGCCTTTGCTGATCCTGCACTGACAGCAGCAACTTTTGCTGCAGGCTTGGCCTTTGCTGCTGCGGGTTTCGTCGCTTCTGGTTTGGCAACGGTTTTAACCGGCGCTGCCTTGGCGGATTCGGCTGCGGCCTTGGTTGCAGTCTTGGAAACTGGTTTTGCAGCTTCATCCGTTGTTGCCACGGACGCTTTGGCCTTGGCCGTCTTGGCCTTTGACTTAGTGGCCATCAGCGGCGCCGGGGCGGATGCTTCAACCTTCGGAGCCGCGTTCGGGTTGGATTGCATTGTCGGTCTGACGGCACTTTGCACATCGTTGCGGATGCTTTCGGCGGCGGAACGCAGCGGGTTCAGCACATCCCGCACCTGCTGGCGCGGGTCGAGCTTGCGTACATCGTCGATGGTCTTGCGGACCTCGTCGAGTTCGGCCTCTTTCAAGGCGTCGTCGAACTGGCGGCGGAAATCTCCCGAAACCTGACGGAAACGCGTCATCGCCTTGCCGAATGCGCGCAGCATTTTCGGCAGGTCTTTAGGACCGACGACCACGATCAAAACAATCGCGATCACGAGGATCTCGGAATAACCGACTTCAAACATCAGTGCTTATCCTTGGTGGTCAGTCACTGACGCTCAGGATTTCTTGGCTTTTGCCTTCGTGGCAGTGTTGACGGATTCTGCCGACTGATGCTCAACAGTCTTGCCATCATCTGCAACGGTTTCGTCTTCTGCCATGCCGGACTTGAAGTTTTTGATGCCCTTGGCGACATCGCCCATCAATTCCGGAATCTTGCCACGGCCGAACAGCAACAAAACGACCGCCAGAACGATCAGCCAGTGCCAGATTGAAAAACTACCCATCATTAAACTCCCAATGCTCTTGAACCGTTTCGTGTCACTTAGGCGCTTTCGCCCGATCTTTCAAATACAAGCACGCGTTCATTGCGCACAAATATGCCGATATCACGATCCTGTGCGCGCACAATGCCGCAGCGCTGCCTTGTTGAGACCGGCGTTTCATGACCAGGCACCGCCAACTGCAGCAATTCAGTCTCGCCAAGGAAGCGCCGCGACAGAATTCTTGCCGGTGAATTCCCCTCGCCACTGCCGATTTCGATGTCTCCAAGGCGCACCGCAACCGTCACCGGCTGCCCGTCGGGGAATTCTGCATCAAACGTGCCGAGTGGCGTTTCGGCTTTGCCGTTGCGCACTGTGACATCAAATGTGTCGAGTTCAGAAAAGAAGCCTGCAACAAACAAAGTTGCCGGTTTCATATATAGTTCTTCGGATTTGCCGACTTGCACCAACTCGCCATCCTTGAGCAACGCGATCCTGTCCGCCATGCGCATCGCCTCTTCGGCGTCGTGGGTGACGACGATGGCAGTGGCGCGGCTTTGGTTGAGAATTGCAAGCGTTTCGGCGCGGACGCTGTCTTTCAGGCGAGAATCGAGGCCTGAGAAGGGTTCATCCATCAAGAGAACAGCAGGGCGAGGTACAAGGGCGCGGGCAAGCGCCACGCGTTGTTGCTCGCCGCCGGAAAGTTCGTGCGGATAAGCGTTGGAATAGGCCTGAAGTCCAACGCGGCCAAGCGCGGTAAAGGCTTCGAGTTTGGCGTCCT
>JANMEX010000225.1:0-3077 GCA_031377485.1 Phyllobacteriaceae bacterium | reverse complement strand
GGCCAGCCTCGGGCTTTTGTGACCCCGGAAATGGTGATGAAGCGCTGCGATCAGCCCGTCAATTGAACGAATGCGTGACAGGCTTATTCGAATAGCCGAAGCGCACAGCCGTCACGCCATCTGGTGTCTCTACTCTCAGCTTGATCTTAACAACCGGCATTGAGTTTCGCCATGCACGGGCGCCATGGCTAAGTAGGAGACCCACCAGATCGCGCGTCTTCAGCTTGGGCTTTTTACGCGTATCGGCAAGGCGCATCGCCGCCGTGCGCAGCGCGCCGAGTGTAACCGGCATTTGAGGCGCCAAAGCAGGCTTTACCGCTTTGGATGTATTTGAGGCTTTGGTGTCAGTCTTGTCAGCACGCATCTTGATAACCTTCAAACTCGGTACAAACAGGTCGTCCAGATCGCCGGCGCAAATGCCGGCAAGGCATTAGTTGTTGAGGGCAAAGCAGCCGTATTGCTTCTTCTTCAGGGCCTCGCAGGCATTCCATGCTTGCTTCTTGGTGTCAAAGCCACTGAACCGAGCGCGGAACAGGGTCGCGGACCCTTTTTGCACTTCCTGCGTGAACGGATTGGCACCAGCCAGTGCCTTGCCGCCAAGTGACTGCGCCTTGTTCAGAATTTTCATGGCACCGTCTTTGGAATCGGCCGCGGCAATCTGAATGACCCAGGCGCCATTGCCGCTTGGTGCTTCGACTTCTGCTTCCGCTGATGCTGTCGTCATCGGGTCAACATCAGTAGCGTTGGCTTCAACTTCTTCAGTCACCGAAACAATCGGCCGCGAAGCTGGCGTCGGGGCAATCGAGGCGACGACCGGTTCGAGCAGGGCAACTGCCTTCTTGGCCGCAGGAACTGGCGCTGGGTCGGCCAGAGCCATAACTTCTTCTTCCACCCGCTGGGCTTTTTTGCCAGTCAGCTTTGCGAACAGACCGCCGGAAGCATTGCGTGTAGACGCATTTGGCAGATGCTTCTTGATCAACATCGCCACTTCAGCATCGCGGCTGCGTCCGGACTGACCACCAAGGACAACTGTCACCAGCTTCTTGTTGTTCAACGAGACAGACGAAACCAGATTGAAGCCGGACATCCGGGTATAGCCGGTCTTGATGCCATCAACGCCGGCGACACGGCCAAGCAGCTTGTTGTGGTTGGCGAGGCGCGAGCGGCCATAAGTGAAGGAGCGGACCGAGAAATAGCCGTAATATTGCGGAAAATCGGTGCGCAACGCGATGCCGAGCACGGCCATATCACGCGCAGTGGTAATCTGGCGCGGATCCGGCAGGCCCGATGCGTTGTAAAAGCGGGTGTTTTTCATGCCAAGCGAACGCGCTTTGGCGGTCATCATCTGTGCAAACTGCCCTTCGCTGCCACCCAGCAATTCGCCGGACGCTGCAGCGGCATCGTTGGCCGATTTGGTCACGAGGCCCAAAATGGCCGTTTCGACAGTGATCGATGTGCCGGCCTTGGCACCCAGCTTGGTTGGCGCCATGGAAGCGGCGTGTTTGGAAATCGGCACCGCGCTGGACTTGCTGATCCGGCCGGCCTCCAATGCTTCAAAAAGCATGTAAAGCGTCATCATTTTGGTCAGTGAGGCGGGATGGCGCGGCGCATCCGGATTGTCCGAATAAAGGACCTTGCCAGTGTTTGCGTCGATCACAATGGCCGCATGCTTGGCGTTTCCGCCGGCATTGGCCTGATGGGTCATCAAAAAGCTGGCTGCAAGTGTTGCGGCCAGGACAGCTTTGGACATGGCGCGAGCCAATGACGAAACGCGGTTTACAAGGTGACGCACGGCAACTCTCTCGGCTACTGGGTACTCAGTTACTTTTGCGCAACTGCACAATTCCTAAAACTCTAGGCAAACGTCGTTACCAAACAGTTAGCTGAACCGGGAAAACCGTATCTTTTTGGTGCAATGCGAAATGTTGACGAAAGATTGTTCGCCTATCGCAAACCATTCCTGCGGCTAAACCTTGTTTCCCGCGCAAGAGGCCTTAAAATCCTTTGATGAGTCACTAGTTAAAGGGAACCCGGCATTCGTCGGGTCACACCGGACGAAGGCAGACATGACGCGCATTCGAATGCAGGATGAAGATAGAGACGGTCGCGGCCCCGGGCGCGGCACGGCTGTGATCACCCGTACCAAGCCGAAAGTGCAGAAGCCGAGCCTGTACCGGGTGCTGCTCTTGAACGACGACTACACACCGATGGAATTTGTGATCCATGTGCTGGAGCGTTTTTTCCAGAAGGATCGCGATGCTGCCACACAGATTATGTTGCATGTGCATAATCATGGCGTTGGCGAATGCGGTGTTTACACATTTGAAGTCGCCGAGACGAAAGTGACCCAGGTCATGGATTTCGCCCGGCAAAAACAGCATCCGCTGCAATGCGTGATGGAAAAGAAATGAGGGTCTGATGCCGTCTTTTTCTCCAAGCCTCGAGCGGGCGCTTCACCAGGCTCTCTCTGCCGCCAACGAGCGGCACCATGAATATGCAACGCTGGAGCATCTGCTGCTTGCGTTGCTGGACGACACGGATGCTGCCGGCGTGATGAAGGCTTGTAACGTCAATGTCGACGAATTGCGCGCCACCGTGATTGATTACATCGACAAGGAACTGGAAAACCTCATCACCGGTTACGATGAGGATTCCAAGCCGACGGCAGGCTTCCAGCGCGTCATTCAGCGTGCCGTGATCCATGTGCAGTCTTCGGGCCGTGATGAGGTGACGGGCGCAAATGTGCTTGTCGCCATCTTTGCCGAGCGCGAAAGCCATGCGGCGTATTTTCTGCAGGAACAGCAGATGACCCGCTATGATGCGGTCAATTATATCTCTCACGGCATCGCCAAGCGCCCCGGCGCATCGGAAAGCCGCCCGCCGCGCGGCGCGGACGAAGACGGTCCGGAAAGCCATGGTCATTCCGAAAATGGCAGCACCGAAGGCACGGCAAAGAAAGACCAGAGCGCGCTCTCTGCGTATTGCGTCAATCTGAACGTCAAAGCGAAGTCTGGCCGGATTGATCCACTGATCGGCCGCAACGCCGAGATTGACCGGACAATTCAAATTCTTTGCCG
>JANMEX010000175.1:0-3262 GCA_031377485.1 Phyllobacteriaceae bacterium | reverse complement strand
ATCGATCCGAACACCGGCGAAGTGAAGTGGGAATACAAGAACGATGCGCCGCTTTGGGGTGGTGTCATGACCACAGCTGGTGGCCTCGTATTCACTGGCACTCCGGAAGGCGAGTTCAAGGCGTTTGATGCCGATACGGGTGCGCAATTGTGGCAATTCCAGACCGGTTCCGGCGTGGTTGGTCAGCCAGTGACTTGGGAAATGGATGGCGAGCAGTATGTCTCCATCATTTCCGGCTGGGGTGGTGCTGTCCCACTTTGGGGTGGCGAAGTTGCCAAGAAGGTCAACTACCTCAACCAAGGCGGCACACTTTGGACTTTCAAACTGCCGAAACAGTTGGCAGCAAACTAAGCTGAAGTTATCGAAGAATAAATTAGATCGGGGCGGCGAAAGTCGCCCCTTTTCATGTCTTGCATGTTCATGCCAACTGGCATGTGTACCAAAGTACACCGGTCTTATTGACCGTGATCAAGTCGCTACCGACACTTGGTTTTATGCTTCCGCAATGCACAGGAGGCAAGCATGTTTAATCCCCGCAAAAGTTCCGCAATTTCCCTTTTCAGTCTAATATTTGTTGTCATCAGTGCGTCCGGGTCCATTGCCGAAGAGTCTTCAGCCGTTGCCGGCAAAGTGTTCTTTGATCAGCATTGCCAAACATGCCACAATCCCGATGCAGACAAGAAGACCTATGGCCCATCGCTTGTCGGTGTGGTTGGTCGCAAAGCAGGCAGCATCGAAGACTTCCCGTATTCGCAGGTCTTGAAGAACTCCGGTATTGTTTGGACTGAATCGTCACTGCAAGCCTGGATGGCTGACAATGATGGAATGCTTCCTGGAACGCGCATGCGTCACGTTGGTGTAACCGACAAGGCTGAACAGGAACTGATCGTCGATTATCTCAAAACTTTGGCCAAATAGGCCGGCCAAGCGGCATTTTAAAAACTCCGCAACACACTGAGCAAATTCTGCTTTGAGAACCTTCAAAAGTGAATTTTTGGCAGCAACGCTATGCACCTAAGTGCAATTGTTGGAACCCGGAATTTATGTTCCTTTGAATGGGTAAAGTCGACTTGCTTCCGCCATTGGCGGGAGTTTGGTGACCGCAACGGACTAATGGAGGAAGTCATGGCTTGGTCTGCACCAAAAATTCTTGAAATCAGCTGCGGCATGGAAATCAACCGGTATGCACCGGCTGACGGAAATGACCCGGTACAGTTCTAATTGATCATTCAAAGCGAGGGCGTGTATTTGTCATGCGAATGCGCGCCCTTGTGCTTGGTGCGGCAGCTGGAGGCGGGCTACCGCAATGGAATTGTGGGTGCCGCAATTGCGACGCTGCACGCGCGGGCAAGTTGGCCGCTCAAACGCAGTCATCACTGGCAGTAACTGTAGATGACAAAACGTGGATCATATTCAACGCATCGCCTGATATACGCGCCCAGTTTACCAACAACAGGCAACTCTGGCCAACGCATCTTCGCGAAAGCCCGTTGCATTCGTTAGTGCTGACCAACGCAGACATAGATCACATCGCCGGCTTGTTGACCTTGCGCGAAAAGCAACCATTCACGCTGTTTTTGACAGAAAGATTGGATGAGATTTTGAAACCAAATTCCGTTTTTCAAGCGCTGGATCCAGCGCTGGTTTCCAAGCGGATTTGCAAATTGGACACATGGTTTCAGATCGGCGCGACATCGAAGGCACGGCTGTTTCCGGTGCCCGGGAAGGTTCCCCTTTTTTTGGAAAAAGATGAAGTCGATACAGGAATGCTCGGTGAACAGACCGTGGGCATCGAGTTTGAAGCCAATGGTGCTCGACTTTTATACGTGCCCGGCTGCGCGGCAATTACCGCTGAAATCGAGGCGAAAGTGACGGATGCCGATGCCTTGTTTTTTGATGGAACACTTTTCGATGACCGCGAGATGATCACTGCTGGACTTGGTCAAAAGACTGGCAAACGCATGGGGCACATGTCCATGAGCGGCGAGGAAGGATCATTGGCGGCGTTTCATAAGTTCAAATGTCCTCGCAAGATTTTTGTCCATATCAACAACACGAATCCTGTTTGGGCTGAAGGCAGTCCTGAGCGAAAAGAAGTTGAGGCTAACGGCTGGGAAATTGGCTATGACGGCATGGAAATCACACTGTGAGCGGGCAATCACCAGCAGAATTTGAACAGCGTTTGCGGCAGATAGGCGCGGCGCGTTACCATGATCAGCACATCTTTCATAAATTGCTCCATGGTGGCAAATGCACACCGCTCCAAGTCCGGGCCTGGGTCATCAACCGATACTATTATCAAAGCCGGATTCCTCTCAAGGATGCAGGCATCCTTGCCAGATGTGACGACCCTGCCCTACGCCGTGTCTGGCGTTCGCGGATAGAAGATCACGATGGCGGCGTTAGCGAAGGTGGCGGGATACGGCGCTGGCTAAAGTTGGCCGAGGCTGTTGGGCTCGATCCGGACTATGTCGCATCATGTGTCGGCGTTTTGCCAGCCACGCGTTTTGCGGTTGATGCCTATGTCCATTTTGTCCGTGAAAGAACCCTGTTGGAGGCGGTCGCCTCATCGCTGACTGAACTCTTTGCCGCCAACATTCATGCGGAGCGCATCGAGGGCCTTTTGCAGCATTATGACTTTGCCAACGAACAGTCCCTTGCGTATTTCAAGACACGTTTGCGGGAAGCACCAAAGGATGTGGAGTTTGGCTTGGCATGGGTGCTTCAACATGCCGACAATGAAGAGCGGCAGGACGCGGCGGCCGGGGCGCTGACTTTTAAAACTGACGTCCTTTGGGCGCAAATTGATGCCCTCTATTCGGCCTATGTGGAACCGGGCCGCATTCCTCCGGGTGGGTGGAACGGAAGGGACGGCTTTTTGAATGGCCGAACTCCATGAGCGGCGAATTGGCTGCCACATCCGTCGTTCGCCTGCCGAGCGGGGTGCGGCTAAAAAAGGACAAAATCCGCGACCGGTTTGTGTTGCTCGCTCCGGAAAGAGCAGTGGTCGTCGATCCGATCGCTGTGGCTATCTTGAACGAGATTGACGGTGTGAAAACATTTGACGCCATCGTCAAATCGCTTGCCGAAAAATTTGACGCTGACGCTCAAATAATCACCAACGACGTCAGAGCATTTTTATTGGACCTGTCGAACAGGCGCATGTTGGAGTTCAAACAATGAACATTGCGGCTGCGCTCAAACCGCCATTGCTTTTTCCGGACTCGATGTTGGCGGAGTTGAACGTCGCGATGGCGGATGC
>JANMEX010000108.1:0-2378 GCA_031377485.1 Phyllobacteriaceae bacterium | reverse complement strand
TGCAACACTGTGTACTGCATTTCACCGGCCTTGACCGCAGCCACAGCATCTGGCGAGCCATCAAAACCGCCAACCTTGACGCCTTCGAGCTTGCCGGCTTCCTTCAGCGCGGCAATCGCGCCGAGGGCCATTTCGTCATTTCCCGAGATCACGCCCTGAATGTCCGGATTGGCCTGCAGCATTGACTGCATCTTGTCGTGGCCCTTGGTGCGATCCCAATCGGCAACTTCCTTGGCAACCTTCTTGAGGTCCGGATATTGGGTCAAGACGGTTTCATAGCCGTTCGAACGCGTTGCCGCATTGTTGTCAGCCGGGTTGCCGAACAGTTCGACATAGTTGCCCTTGTCGCCAACGCTTTCGACCCACTGGGTCGCGCCAAGGGCTGCGCCCTGTGCGTTGTTGGAAACCAGCTGCGCTGCAGCAAGGCCTTCCTGGTTGATTTCAGCATTGACCAGAAGCACCGGAATGCCGGCCGCAACGGCCTTCTTGACAGCGCCGACCGAACCGTCCGCATTGGCCGGATCGAGAATGATGGCAACCGATTTATTGGTGATGGCGGTGTCGATCATCGTGCTTTCAGCATTGGTGTCGCCCTTGTGGGCATTGACCGACGCGGTGTAGCCCAGTTTCTCGGCGGTTGCCTTGGCCACTTCGCCTTCGGTCAGCCAGTATGGGTTTGCCGGATCGTTGACGATGATGGTGATCAGGCCGTCGGCCCATGCGGCGTTGGCCAGAAGCGTGGAAGCGGCGGCGGCTGCGAGCAGAACGCGTTTTGCTTTGTTGAACATGTCAGGTCTCTCCCTTGGTTGCGTTTAGTCTGGTTGCGTATGGTTCTTGCCGGGTTTCCGGCGGCTCTTTCCGTGAATGGCTTGCCCGCAGGCAGTTCGCCGTCACGCGGAAGTTGGTTGGACAAGGATCACGATGAACGCGACCGGCTGCCGTATTGAATGCTGTTGAGAAGGACGGCGAGCACGATGACCGCGCCTGTGAATACCGTCTGCCAGTAGGACGAGACACCAATGATCACGAGCCCGTCCGAAAGGAAGCCGATGACAAACGCGCCAAGCATGGTGCCACCGATTGTGCCGCGCCCGCCGGTCAGCGCCGCACCGCCGATCACCACAGCCGCAATGGCCGTGAGTTCATAAGTGGTGCCCGCGGTCGGACCGGCTGAGGTCAGCTGCGATGACAGGACCAGGCCGGCAATCGCCGCGCAAATGCCCGAAAACACATACACCGAAATCTTGACCCGCTTGACCGGCACGCCGGAAAGTTCAGCCGCGCGCTCATTGCCGCCCGATGCATAGAGCCAGCGGCCAAAGGCGGTGCGGCTTAACAAGAGTGCGCAAAGAATTGCCAGCACCGCCAGCACAATCACACCGATCGGCACGCCGAACAGCCGGTTGAAGCCAAGCCAGTCAAAGCCGGTGTTGCCCAGTTCAGGGCGGCCGCCAAGATTGTTGTAGGTCAGACCGTTGGTCATCAACAGCGCCACACCGCGCGCCACATATAAAACGCCCAGCGTTGCAACAAAGGCGGGAACCTTGAAGTAGGCGATCAAAACGCCGTTGACTGCGCCGACAAACGCCCCGAAGGCGCAGGTGATCACCGCCACCGCCCAGACCGGCGGATAGGCAATTATCCCGAATGTATCAAGCATCACGCCCTGCATCAGATAACCGGCAATGACGCCCGAAAGTCCAAGCGTCGAGCCAACCGAAAGATCAATGCCGCCATTGAGAATGACAAGCAGCATCCCGATGGCCAGCAGCCCGTAAATGGCGACATGCGAGGCCATGATCAGGAAGTTGCTGACAGAGAAATAATAGGGCGACAGCAGCGAGAAGGTGATGATGATCGCGATCAGCGCAAAGAAGGCGCGGCCTTCGAGCAACAGGTGAACAAGATCAACGCCGCCCTTTGATGCAACCGGCTTGGCAGGAACCGGCGTTACAGAAGCAGGTTTGGCCGTCTTTTGAGTGGTGCTCGTTTGTGACATGATCAGCGTTCCAACAATCCGGACTATTCAGTGAGTCACAGCTTCGCCCGAGGCGGCCATGATCTTTTCCTTGGTGACGTTTGAATCAAATTCCGCCGAAATACGCCCCCGGTGCATCACGATGATCCGGTGGGCGATGCTCAGGCACTCGCCGACTTCGGATGTTGAGTAGATGACGGCAAGACCCTGCTTTGCGCGCTCCGCCAACAGCTTGAACACTTCACCCTTGGCGCCGATGTCGATGCCCCTGCTTGGCTCGTCCAGTAACAGCACTTTCGGGTTGGTGGCCAGCATTTTGCCGATCACCACTTTCTGCTGATTGCCGCCCGAGAGCGACCCGATGGCGGCGCGGCCGCTGCTGGTTTTGACGGTTACTTTG
>JANMEX010000098.1:0-3747 GCA_031377485.1 Phyllobacteriaceae bacterium | reverse complement strand
CAGGGCGGCCAATTGGCTGCCCTGACTGTTTCAGGAGTCGGCAATGAACAGCACAAAAGCCGGTGCCGCCTATTTCGCCATCATATTTTCGCTCGGCTTTGTTCTCGGATCGGCACGCGTACTTTTCATCATCCCGCGCATCGGTGAATTGGCCGCAACGTTGCTCGAACTGCCGGTCATCCTGACCGCCTCATGGTTTGTCGCCGGATGGCTGATCCGCAAAATGCAGATTGCGCCACAAGCGGGCAGCCGGCTGCTGATGGGGGCCGTTGCATTTGGCATAACCATGATCGCTGAGCCGCTTCTCGGACTGGCATTTGAACGGTCACTGGCCGAACAATTCGTCACGTTGTTGCAGCCCGCCGGGCTCTTGGGTCTGGCCGGGCAAGCCCTTTTCGGCCTGATGCCATGGTTGAGGCTGGCCACACGAGGCGTCTGACCATCAGTTATTTGTAAAGATCCTCACGCGTCTGCGGCACGGCGCTCATACCGCGCATGCGTTTGGACGCGAGTGTCTGGTTTATCTGCATCGTGCCGCGCGCAAAGGCAATCGAGACGCCCGCCAGATACAGCAACCAAAGCCGCGTTTGCGGCTCACCCGCCTCATTGATGGCGTCAGCATATTGGGCTCTCAGCCGCTCGGCCCACAAATGTGTCGTGCGGGCATAATGCTCCCTCAGGTTTTCAACATCGTGCACCTCAAAACCATACATTTCGAGGTTGGCCACCGACATGCCAAGATGGTCAAGTTCACCGCCCGGGAAAATATACTTGATGATCGCCCGGTTTTCCGGGGTCTTGCGTCTCCAAGCCGATTTGCTGCGCTTGGCGCGGCGGGTGATGGCGTGGTGCAGATAAAGCCCGCCCGGTTTCAGCAAGCGGTTCATCGACGAAAAATACGTATCGTGATTGGCTGCGCCAACATGCTCGAACATGCCGATCGATGAAATCTTGTCGAACTGGCCCTCCAGATGCTCATAAGATTTGATGTGAATGGTGATCTTGTCCGATAGCCCCTCGGCAGCGATGCGCTCCCGCGCCAGCGCGGTTTGCGCCTCAGACAGCGTAACCCCGGTGCCAGTGACGCCAAAGTGTTTTGCCGCATAAATCAACAGCGACCCCCAGCCGCAGCCGATGTCGAGCAAGGTTTCGCCCGGTTTCAGCCGGAGCTTGCGGCAAATCAGTTCGAGCTTGTCTTCCTGCGCCTGATCAAGACTGTTGGACCAATCCGTGAAGTAGGCGCAGGTGTAAACCATCCGCTCATCAAGGAAGAGTCGGTAGAACGCGTTGGACACGTCATAATGATGGGTGATCGCCTCCTTGCTGGACCCGCTGACAAACGCATTGTCCTTGGCAAGCCCACTGTCGCGCTTTTGCCCGCGGCCACCAAGCACCAGCGCCGGGATGTCTTTCAGCAGCTGCCATTTCGGAAGATTCTTCAGCTGCTTCTTGAGCTTGCCTTTCGAAGCCAGCGAGACAATGTCAAACAGCGATCCGTTATCAATGTCGATGGATTTGGCAATCCAGCCCTCAACGATCGTATCGAGTTTCGGGCGCATGATCAGCTGACGCAGCAATGCAGGGTCATTGATCAACAGTGTCGGCCCGGCTGTTGGCCCGATATGCTCACCGGACCAAAGCCTGACGCCAAATCCCGGCTCGAGTGTCGAAATGATATTGCGGATCACACGGCTGGAACGATCTTCAATCGAGGTGATTTTGGCCTCCTGGGAATTTTGGCCCCGTAGGTATTTGAGGACAACATAGGGGTTTAAACAACAGCGAAAGGGTGGAACTGATCGGGCGCAAAGACAAGGAAAATTCAGCAATAATTGCCTCTTGCCAAAATCAAAAGACAGGACCATCTTTTGTATGTGTTCAACAGATTGAAAGGAGGTGGTCCGATGTCGAGTGATTGCAAGGGCCTGAAACTATCCGGTGTGGCTTTGATCCGTTGGGAGCAGCCTTTCATCTGATCGCGGTCATGCAAGTGAGCCACGTGCTCACACGGGCGGACCGGCCCTTATAAATCGCGAAGCCGCCAATCTGAAAAAGATTGGCGGCTTTCGCTTTTTTAATACAGGCGGCACTTTGTCAGTCTGTGAGAATGACCCGCTCAACGCGCTTGGCGATGGACTTGTAGGCATTGACCAGATCAGCACGCGATTCTGCACGGAAAAACGTGGTCTCCCCCGGCTTCGGCGCCGTGGCACAATCCTGCAGTGTCTTGATCGCCTCAGCGCGTTCCGTGGCAGATGGTATGCCGTCAAAGTCAAAGCCGATCGTAAACACTTTGATTCCGGACGCTTTGATCGCATCGCAATATCCCATTGCATAACGGCCCGACATTTGCGTGATGCCTGAATGTGTCGGGGCGGGCGCACCGCCGGCAAAATTGGTGTTGAACTGACCATCGGTCATGATGATCAGAAATTTTTCCGTATTTGCAGTGCCATAGTTCACCGGCGTTGAGGTTGCCGGCAAGGCTGATTTCCAGTTCGGTGACAGCATGTACCATCCCCACTGGATACCGATATGGCCAGCAGTCTTGCCGATGGCAGCCAGACTGCTGATCGTGGAGTTCAATTTTGCAATATCGCGTGTGAGCGGCAGAACTTCGGCCTTCGGGCAAACCCAGTACCGTTTGGTGCCAATCTCATCAGCACGCGTAACCTTGGCTGTCGCTGGCGATGCATCATCGAACATGTGGGTACCGCGGCGTTCCGTGGCGCATTTGTCGGCAGTCGGCTTGACGCCACGCGGATCACGAACAGTTGCGGAAAGAACGCCGGAATTGACCGCAGCAGAATAGGGAACGATGGCAACGCGGGCATTGTCCGAGCCATTGTTGATGAACGCGTCAACAGCCGCAGCAGCCGCCACTTTCAGGTCATCAATTTTCTTTGTGCTCTCGCCTTTGTTCTTGTCATCCATTGAACTGGTCACATCCAGCACCATGGATACTTCGACCTTGCGGTCCGTGTAGGCGGCAGCGGATTTGACGGAGACTGATTGCGACGAAGCAACGCTGAATACCGGAAATGCCACCTTGTATGTCGTGGTTGCGGTCGCAGAGATCTTGTTGGTGGCAGCATCGAGTTTGAACGATGTCAGAAATGTCTTGGAAGGATCAACGCGGTTGGTGTTGAGGTTTGCCGAAAGAAATTCCGCCACCTTCGCCTTTGCATCCGATTCGGAAACCTTGCCGCGCGCAATTTCGCGGGCGGTGGAGAGAATCGCCGAATCCAGCGCCGATGACAGGTTGGTTTTGATGTTGAGCACATGGGAGAAATCAACCGCAAGACCGGCGGCCAGCATCAGAACGGTTGAAGCGGCTGCAAAGGTCATCGCAAAATTGCCGCTGCGATCAGATGCAAATTTTGAAACCGTGTTCTTGAGTGTCTTGAGGCTTTTCATCGCATTTGTCTCCGGATGGAACGGCGGGGGCCGTCGTTGGGAAACACCTTGCGAATAGCTTGCCAGTTCGCCAGCAACTGGCCGCGCTGAAGGGCAAATTATTGAAATGATTGAAGTTTAGGGTTTTTTAACCTTAACGGCGCGTAAACATATCCGCGCGTCGGGGAATATGTTTACCCATCGTTCACCATGGTGGCCGGGCGAAACACCTCCGGGGCAAGCTCTGTCTCAATTTGAGACAGATTCAAAAATCATGCGCAATGCCGCGCACTTCCCAATCACCATAGCGAACAGGATCTTCCCCGCCCCGCCCGCCAAGTTCACGCGGCA
>JANMEX010000011.1:0-3297 GCA_031377485.1 Phyllobacteriaceae bacterium | reverse complement strand
GTGTCAAGGCGCGACAGCGGCCAATCGTCGGTCAGAGCGTCATGTATGATCGGGTCGAGCTTCTTCTGCCCATCCACAACACCGGCGACGATCTGACGGAACCATTGCGGATCGGCTTCCAGATATTGTGCACCGTCAATTTCCTGACCGAGCCGATAGGTCTCGTATTCTGCTACGATTTCAAGAATGCCAACGCCAGCGACGTCCATTTGGTAGAGCGCCTGAACAGCAGCAAGACGGGCGGCGCCGCGTTTGTTTGCCGGGCGGACGCCTGACGCTTTCGGATCTGCTGTGGTCACAATCAGGCTCCGAAATGCTTTTTGAGGGCGATCATTTTCAGTGCGGCCTTTGCCGCAAATCCGCCCTTGTCCAGTTCGGACTTCTTGGCGCGAGCCCAGCCCTGCGCATCCGTATCGACGGTCAGGATGCCATTGCCAATGGCAATCGCAGCATCGACCGACAGGTCCATCAGGGCGCGGGCAGATTCATTGGACACGATATCGAAATGATAGGTCTCGCCGCGGATGATCATGCCGAGCGCGACAAATCCGTCATATTTGGTGCCGCCTTCTTCTTCGCCGATCAGGGCAAAGGTGATGGCGGCGGGGATTTCCAGTGCGCCCATGACAGTTACAACATCATAAGTGGCCGTTGCCGCATCCAGCGCTGATTTTGCGCCATCCAGCAGCGCGTCTGCCATGTCGTCGTAGAAACGGGCTTCGACGATCAAAAGATGCGGTTTCTTGTCTTTTTTGCTCATCTAAAATGCTCCGGCTGCGCGGGGAGGACGCGCGGCTTGGTGGGTTTTGTCAGTTCGTGGTCGATTAGGCTTCTTTGTCCGCTTCCGCAAGCCGTGCCGCGTAGCGCGCCATGGTATCGACCTCGAAATTCAGGAGATCGCCTGCCTTGCGTTCGCCCCAAGTCGTGACTTCGAGCGTGTGTTTGATGATCAAAACATCAAAATCATCACCTTTCACCGCGTTGACCGTCAACGACGTGCCATCCAGCGCCACGGATCCCTTGGGCGCAACAAATTTAGCTAACGCATGCGGCGCGCGGATGCGGAAGCGCACCGCAGCGCCTTCCGGCGTCACCGAAAGGATTTCCGCCATGCCATCAACATGGCCCGATACAATGTGACCGCCAAGCTCATCACCGATTTTCAGTGCTCGCTCCAGATTGATGCGTTGGCCGGTTTCCCACGAGCCTGTTGTCGTCAGGCGCAAGGCTTCTTCCCAGGCCTCGACTTCAAACCACCTGTCGTTGGAGCCTTCTTCCGGCTGCGCGACGACCGTCAGGCAAGTGCCGGAGCAGGAAATTGACGCACCGATGGCAATCGTTTTCGGATCGTAATTTGTCTTGATCCGCAAGCGAAGGCCTTCAGGCAGCGCAGTCTTCTTGTCGAGCGTGCCAACGTCGGTGACAATTCCGGTGAACATTTTCGTCAGACTTTCACATAGTCGCGGCGCAGATCTGAACCGTAAGTATCTTCGCGCGTCAAAACAAATCCGTCTGGCATATGGGCCGGATCGAGCGGTGAGGCAATCCCGCCGATCCCGACCAATGTGTTCGACGTGAACAACACAATGCGGTCAACCAGCCCTTCTTCGAGCATGTTCCGCGCGGTTTGCGCGCCGCCTTCGAGCATTAAGGATGAGATGCCCTCGGCACCAAGATCATCGAGCAGTTCAGGCAGCGCCACAGCGCCGCAATGGTCTTCGCACGATAAGATTCGGCAGCCTGCTGCTTCGAGTGCGGCGCGTTTGGCGGTGTCTGCTGAAGCCAGTCCGGCAATCCAGACCGGCGTATCGCGGGCCGTCATCGCCAGCTTCGACGTTGCCAATGTCCGCAGCTTGCCATCCAGCACGATCCGTATCGGCGAGCGTTTCTCAATCCCGGGCAACCGGCATGTCAGTACCGGATCATCCGCCTCGGCCGTTCCTGCGCCAACCATGATTGCATCGGATTGCGCGCGCATCATCTGGACCATGCGCCGCGAGATGTCGCCGGTGATCGCCACCTGCCCCGCGCCTATTCGACCAATCATGCCGTCGGCAGAAATGGCAAGTTTCAGAGTCACTTCCGGGCGTTTTTTGAGAGATCGAGTCAGATAGCCGGACAAACCCTCCACCGCTTCCGTCGTCAAGACGCCTTCAACAACTTCGATACCGGCGTTACGCAAAATGGCCGCTCCTTTGCCGGACACGCGCGGGTCGGGGTCGCTCGCGGCAATCACCACCCGCACCACGCCCGCATTTACCAGCGCCTCGGCACACGGTGGCGTGCGGCCATGGTGGGCGCAGGGTTCCAGTGTCACATAGGCAGTTGAGCCGATGGCAAGTTCACCCGCCTCGACTATGGCCTCAGTCTCCGCGTGCGGACGACCGCCAAGCGCCGTTACGCCTCGCCCGACAATAATGCCGTTCTTGAAGAGCAGTGTACCGACCGAGGGGTTGGTTCCGGTGCGGCCAAGGTTCATCCGCGCATGGCGAATGGCCGCAGCCATGTAGCGGAAGTCGGTATTCGGACCGCTGGTCAACTTTCGTCCCCGGGCACAGGTCCATCATCTCCCAGTTCGCCGAGCAAATCCCTGAAATCCTTCGGGTCGGCGAAGTCACGGTAGACGGACGCGTAGCGGACGTAGGCGACGTGATCGAGGCCTTTCAGTGCCTCCATCACCATTGTACCAATTTCATCGGAGGAGATTTCGGTCTCGCCGGAGCTTTCCATGCGCCGCACAATGCCGGAAACTGCGCGCTCGATGCGGTCCTCATCGACGGGGCGCTTGCGCAACGCGATTTCGAATGAGCGGTGCAGCTTTTCACGGTCGAACGGCACTTTGCGTCCGCTTTTCTTGACGACCATCAGTTCGCGAAGCTGGACGCGCTCGAAGGTGGTGAACCGTCCGCCGCAGTCGGGACAGATGCGGCGGCGGCGGATGGCGTTGTTGTCTTCGGCAGGACGCGAGTCCTTCACCTGTGTGTCAGGCGATTGGCAATAGGGACAACGCATGGAGCCTCCGGGAATCGTTTCCGGATGTGTTTAGCCCAGATACTGGTACATCGGAAAGCGATCCGTCAGCGCCATGACCTTTTCCTTGACACGGGCTTCAACGATTGCGTTGCCTTCCTCGGAACCAGAGGCTTTCAGGCCGTCCAGGACTTCGGTGATCAGGTTGCCGATCTCTATGAACTCGGCCTTTCCGAAACCGCGGCTGGTGCCAACGGGTGTTCCCAGACGGATGCCGGAAGTGATGGTGGGCTTTTGCGGATCGTTGGGCACGCCGTTCTTGTTGCA
>JANMEX010000094.1:0-10006 GCA_031377485.1 Phyllobacteriaceae bacterium | reverse complement strand
GGAATTACTTAGGTTTAGCGTTTGCTAAGTCTTAGAAATTCCAAGAGAGGGGATGGAGACCGACGTGCCTGCCCGGCAAATCATGCCAGTGGCATGATTTGGGGTCGGAACGCACGGAGCCATGCGACGGGCCGGGGGGGGGTGAAAACTATCTACAAGCCAACCGCCGCATTCGAGCAGACGATTACCCCTCACTTGCAAAAACTAAGGCTTAGCAAGGGCTAAACCTAAGTTTTTGCTTTCTCTCCCCAAGGGGCGAGATAAAACCGCGCAAATTCTGTCCACACCCCAAACACCCCGCCCTACAATCCCAGCCACATCAACGGGGCGCACCATGGACTGGAACAAAGCAATCGAACGGAACCGCGAAGCGCTTTTGCGTATCGTCTCCGCTTTGTTTGCGCTTGTGGCCGCCGCGCGGATCAGCGGGGCGGGCCTCATGTTGCCGCGTCGGGTTTGGTTGGCGGTGTTGTTTGTGTTGCGCCCGGCGGAGGCTGCCGTGCGGCGGTTGGTGGTGATTGCGGCGCGGGATCTGGCGCCTGTATCCTTCAGGCCGCGTCCAGGGCCGGTCGTCACATTTGCCCGCGCCGAAATCCCGCGAGAGCCGGCCTTCACCCTGATTGATCCGCTGCGGGATTTTTCGCGCCGCGCAGGCGATGAAAGCGCAGGCTGGGAAGAAATCTTGCCCGGCGATCTGGCCTTTCCCACCCTCCCCGAAGGCCATTTGGACATGCCCACCAATGCCGAAAGCCTGCATGTCCGCCTGCGCGCCCTGCGTCTCGCGCTGGCCGATTTGGAAAGGCAAGCCCGCCGCCTCGCCCGCTGGCATGCGCGACGGAACCTCAAGCTGCGCGGCACCTTGCCTGAACGGCAACTGCGCATGTCCCCCATGCGCCCCGGCCTGCCACCCGGCTGGCGCGCCCGCCCCGCGCACGCCGTCGACCCGGTGCTGCACGAATGCCATCGCCTCGCACGCGATTGGCTCAACGCACCAAATTCATCTTGAGCTCCGCCCTCACACAATTACACGACAAGGCTGCGCCCGCCAGGACGCGGCCCGTCGCGCCATGGCCCTGTCACGCGCATGCTGCCAGCAAGCCCAAATCCGCTTGTAAACAGAAGCGTGACGGCCTAGCCTTTTCAAGGGCGCTGGATGCCGGATGGTTGGACCATCGGCAAAAGGAGATTTCGGTCATGCCGGTCATTGCTAGACACGCCCGTTCACATTGGTTCAATTTTCTCACTCCGTCTGTTTTCCTGTTGATGGCCGGTCTCTTTTTCCCGGAAACAGCATCTGCCGGAACAGAAAGCTTCCGGCGCAGTTGCAGCAATATTCATGTGTCGAATTCGGGCGGCCGCAGGGTTATTGATGCCGAATGCGATATGGGCCGTCGCTCTGATGGCGCGATCCAGCTCTCCCACAACCCGACGCGGCTCGTCGTGCCACCGGAAGGATGCGCTGATATTTCCAACAATGTCGGTGAGTTGCAATGCAACGGCGCAGAGCATCCACGCGGCAGCTGGAGCCAAAGTTGCATTGAAGGCCGATACATTCGCGGGCGCGTTTTTCAGGCAGTTTGCGCACCGGAAGGCACCACGGAACCGGGCGTCTATTCATCCATCGACATGAACGGCTGTCCGAGTTTCAATCTCGACAACATCAACGGCCGCCTGCGCTGCCACTAAACAAAGGGATCGGATACGCTAAAAACGGTGAACATGGACCTCATATCAAATTCTCAACGACATCAAACCCCGGCCACGTCGATCACAAACTCGGCAAACATCGAATTCGCCCAGGCAAACCACGGCCTTGTAAACTGCGCCGGATCATCCTTGTGAAACCCTTCATGCATAAGCCCCGTCCCCGCATCGCTCGCCATCAGCATTTCA
The DNA here is from genome assembly GCA_031377485.1 of Phyllobacteriaceae bacterium. Taxonomy (GTDB): domain Bacteria; phylum Pseudomonadota; class Alphaproteobacteria; order Rhizobiales; family Rhizobiaceae; genus JANMEX01. The sequence continues at coordinate 8,113 of JANMEX010000094.1, read as the reverse complement.
AGCAGCCGCAGCTTTTCGTCTCGTGAATTTGATGTAAGTCCCTGAATACAAAGAGAAATAGGCCAAATAAAATCCAGCGGCGTATGCGGACTGCCAATGCCCGAAGCCGCTCGGCCTTCATAAAAATAGGGATTTTCACCACTCAGAACAAAGGCGCGAGTAGCAAGATAAACGGGATTCTGCCGGTCACAATAACCCATGAAAGGCATCGCCAACAAGCTCGGCACATTGGCATCATCCATTAGATTGTGGTTGCCAAGTCCGTCCGTTTCAAATGCATAAATCTCGCCAAAACGCGGATGAAAAACCTTGCCGTAAGTCTCGATTCCCGTTCGGATAATGCGCGAAAGTTCGCGCGCTTGCTCCTGCAAAGCCGCATCATTCAGCGGCAATTCAGCTAGACATTCCAGCGCCACCACAGCAAACATGTTGGAAGGAATCAGATAATTATACTGGCACGCATCATCACTCGGCCGAAATCCGGACCAACTCATGCCGGTAGGCCCCACAGGATTTCCACGCCCCTGATTGGTCAAAGTATCGCTCGGCACACAATCAAACCGCTCAAACGAATAGTCAGAATTATCGTGGTTTTGTTCAAGCGCAATGGTCGCCAAAATCAACCGCGCCGCCCGTATAAAAGTCTCATCGAGATGATTAATCTGCCCCGTCGCTCGCCACAAATCATGAGCCAATTTCAGCGGCGCACACAGCGAATCCAGCTCATACTTGCGCTCCCAGACCCAGTCGCCCATGTCGGTCTTGTCGCGGTTGTGGCAATTGCCATTCGCTCTTTCATTGAAGGCGTTGGCATAAGGGTCGACAAGCACATACTTCATCTGCCGCTTCACAACGCCGGCAATCAACGCCGCAAAAGCCGGATCAGCTTTGGCCAAATGCAGATAAGGCCGTACCTGCGCCGCAGAATCACGCAACCACATTGCAGGAATATCGCCGGTAATCACAAAAACACTGCCGTCGCCTTGCGGCTGCAAAGTAGTCGCCCAAGTGTTTGCGAGCGTATCGGCAAACATCTTCGGCAGCCGCGGATATTGCGGCAAAGCGGTAGCGACACGCTCAACGAGAGTCTGCATGGAATGCGGAGGCATGGCGATCCTTTGCGGGTGAAACAAGCAGCATGAATTGGCCACGCCACAAGCCGGATCTAAGCGAAAGTCTTGCCTGCCCGCAACCCAACAGATACGTTCCAAACATGCTTAAAATCGTCGTCCTGTTTACCTTTTTCATCGCCACTGACCTCGCCGTGGCAGGCGGCTGGAAACCTGTCGAGCGGATAGATGCTTACGCTATTTCCGGTTCGACAGGACCGGCACTCTACGCCGCGATTGGCGAAAAAGGTCCACTGATCGGCACCGTTCGAACGATCGCCCACACAACTTGGGAGCTTAAATGGTCGCGCAAATATGTGCCGGATGGCGCGGCCTGCAAGCTCGTGTCGGCCAAACCCTTTCTGATCATCACCACCACATTGCCCAAGCCCACGGCCAAGCTTGCAAATCCAACCGCACAGCTTTGGAAAACTTTCATCGACGGCATCGTGGCGCATGAAAAGATCCATGCAGCGGACATTATCGACATGGTCGAAGACATCCTGACGGCAACAGTGGGCCTTCGCCTCGACAACGACAAATCATGCCAAGCTATCCGCTCTGAAGTTTTTAAACGAGTGACTGCAGCCAATGAAAATTACAAATCAAAGAGTCGCGCATATGACCAAATCGAAATGTCCAGCGGCGGAAATGTCGAGCGGCTGATATTGCAGCTGGTCAACGGAAGATGAAGCGAAAATCACTTCACATACCCATTCTGCGGTATGACAGCGCCAGCCAAATGTGCAAAATTTATCGACAATGTCGGAGAATTGCATGTCCCGTATCCGCACCTACTGCCTACTATTCCTATTTTTCTTTGCAGTTGCATCACCTGTAGCGGCGGAGACGAATGTAGGTGTACGTACCTTCATTCCCGCTACACCAGAGCATGAATTACTGTCTCGCCAGGTGCAAGCCGTTGTCAACGGCGAACTGACCCGCATGCTGCTCGATGCCCAGCAAAGCGGTAAATGCGATGTCGGCATTTTCGACATTTCAGCCTATAATATTGAAACACGCGATATAGAAAAAGGTCTTCAGGAAAGCGGCATTACCGATCAAAAGACTGCAATACCGATTGAACAAATACCGGTAAATACATTTGTCGATGGCGTTGTTGGTATGTCGGGAGGTGAAGTGGATTTTATCCTTGATGTTTCAGGGATGGACGGAAAATCCACCATCAAGATGGAGGGGTCGTTTCGAGAGGAAGACCTGTTGAAAAAGGGCGAAGAGATCGCCCGCTCTCTGCTCGAAAAACTCTGCCCAATGAAACCGTACAGAGTTCAAGGCGGCATGAACGATCTGGTTATCAACCAGACCGTCTGCGACGTGACCAAATCTTTTGTTTTGCACGGCAGCGGCGCCACAGCCGGGATCAGCCTGACACTGGCTCCATCTAGCGAAAAAGGCGGAGATTTCGCAGTCAGCGGCACTGCTGGCGGTGTGCGCTGGTCAGGCGGCGGAACCTATAAGCTGGCCTTGAACGATGGAGGCGGCACACTGAACTTAAGCGGAAGTTGGAAAATTTCGACACCCATGGGTAATTTCCCCGGCGGTGGCACTATCAAGACAAAGCTGACTCCGGCTGACGATTGCAAACAACCTCCCCCAGCACCGCCGAAGGTCAACAAGAAAAAGAAAAGGAAATAGGTCACATGTCGGCGCAGACCGCGCTCTTCATGGATGTTCTGCGGCGAAATGTTCGGGCGTTAGACGATCTGTCTGCTTGCCCAATTGAAGCGTAAAATCCAGAAACATCATTCGAAAAAAGCTGACTACGCTCCAGAACGGACGAATTGCATAAGGTTTGTTGCTGTTGCCCTCGACAAACTCGTGGCTGACAAAAGCAACATAGTAGCTCACTGGGCCAATCACGAAAACAGCCCACCAAACATAATTCCAACTCGCGTACAGACCGATCAACTGCCCGAAAAAAAGACCGAAATAATGCAAAACCCGCGTCAAACCGCGTGCATGTCCTGCAAGGTAGCCAAGCCAATATTCATCGTAGGTCTTTCGCATTATATAAATTCCGCAACAGTTTGGGTCAGGATTCGATGATTGGCAATACTACCATAGCATGTATTTTCCAAAGACTCCCGGATTATTTCAAATTGAATCGAAACACTGCCAATACCTTGAATTTTTATACCTCTAAAAAAACTTTCGATAATTCTTTGAACCTTTTTTCTCACCGTTGCGTCTCAACAACATGGGGCGGATGAGCCGCTCCCGAGAAATTCAAAGGAGCCACGCATATGTCTTTCACCAAGAAGTTTGCCGCCACTGCCCTAGCCGCTGCCGTTCTCATGACAGGCTTTGCAACATCCAACCAAGCCAGCGCCTCTGGCCTCACCCGCGAACAAGCGGCCATCCTTGCCGGTACCGGCGGATTCATTCTCGGCGCGATGATTGCCAACAGCCACCATCGCCATGGGACCCGTGTCATCTATGTCGAAGACCGGTGGGACTCCCACGTCTCGCGTTGCCTTGATCGCTATGCCAGCTACGATCCGTCCTCAGACACTTTCGTCGGCTATGATGGGTACGAGCACCGCTGCCGCCTCTAGTCGGCAAGTCCCCTTTGGCGGGAGGTTCATAGCGCCCCACTTGCCCCCGTCGAAAACGCCGGCGTCTTGCTGACTTCAGTGAGGCGCCGGATGCCGTTTTAAACAATGCACACAGTCCCGCCGCAATCACCGCAGACACTTGATTGGTTCCGACGAATACTCACCAATGGAGGACCGAATGTCTGTCGCCCGCGTAACTGAAATTATCTCCGCCTCAACTCTCAGCTTTGACGATGCCATCAAGAAAGGCGTCGCTCGTGCCTGCGAAACTTTAAAAAATGTCGAAAGCGCCTGGGTCAAGGATCAAAAAATGTCGGTAAAGAACGGAAAGATTGTTGAGTATCGCGTCAATCTGAAAGTCACATTTATCTTGATGGATTGATCAGCTTACCCGGCCAATCGTGTTGATGCTTATAAATCGCGCCAAACCTAGCCTACGTTTTTCGATCCGTCGCGCCGGTCAGCGGCCTTAATCATGGCCGCTTTTCCGGCCAACTGCCTTGCAGTTTCGCCAAGCAGGAACGCAGCAATCTGGTCAGATGGGATCGGCCTGCCGAAATGGAAGCCCTGCATCTGATTGCAAGCCATAGTCGACAGGAACAGCGCTTGATCGGCAGTTTCAACACCTTCCGCTGTTACGCTGAGATTGAGGATTTTGCCAAGTCGCGCAATTGTTTCAAGAATGTCACGAGCCGTTTTGTCTTTCTCGATTGATTTGATGAAGGACTGGTCGATTTTCAGTTTGTCGAATGGAAATTTAAGGAGATACGACAGGCTTGAATAGCCAGTGCCGAAATCATCAAGCGAAGTCATCACACCAAGTGCCTTCAGTTCACCAAGTGCGCTAAGCGCCTCTTCGGTATTTTCGACGAATAACCCTTCGGTAATCTCGAGTTCAAGGCGGTTTGGCGCAAGACCGGAGGCATAAAGCGCTTTGCGCGTGGACGAAACGATACGCCGGTTATGAAACTGTTGCGGCGACAAATTGACCGAAATCGTCATATGCTCCGGCCATGTGGTTGCTGTCCGGCATGCTTCCTTCAGAACCCAATCGCCGATTTCGCAAATCAGCCCCGTTTTCTCCGCCAGCGGAATGAAATCCGCAGGCGAAACCATGCCGCGAGTCGGATGATTCCAACGGATCAATGCTTCAAAGCCGATGGTCATGTCGTCCGCAGCCGACACCAGCGGCTGGAAATACAATTCAAATTGATTGTCCAAAACGGCTGATCGCAACTCCTGTTCCAGCATCCGCCGGTCGCGCACGATGTCGTCCATTTCAATTTCGAAAAACCTGTATGTACCCTTGCCCTCATCCTTGGAGCGGTAGAGCGCAAGATCTGCGCTGTTCAGCAAAGTCTGCACATCACGTCCGTCTTGCAATGCAATTGCAATGCCGATGGAAACGCTGACGTTGATTGTCTGCCCTTCAATTTCAAAGGGTTTCTCGATGGACTCGATGATTTTTTCCGCCAGCGCCGATAGCGCTGGGGTCGAGATTTCGTTGCGCAACAAAAGCGCGAATTCGTCGCCGCCAAGCCTGGCCACCAGATCGTTTTCACGCAGCGCGCGCTTGAGCCGCGTACCGACTTCAACCAAAAGCGCATCGCCAAAATTGTGGCCCTTCGTATCGTTGATCAACTTGAAGCCATCCAGATCAAGATAGAAGATCGAGAATTGAGTCCCGTTTGAAATGCGGCGATTTTCGAAGCAACGCTCGATGGCTTGCGAAAAATTCGTCCTGTTTACCAGTCCAGTGAGCGCATCATTATGCGCTAGAAAGGCAATCCTTTCTTTCGACTGTTTATCTGCCGTAATGTCAGAAGCGACACCGCGGAATCCGGCAAACTTTCCGTCATTGTCCGTAAGTGGCTTGCCGCTGACAGAAAACCAGACGTCAGGCTGGCCGTCTTTAGCCACATGCAACTCAAGTCCGGAAAATGGCCGGCGTTCGCCTATGCGTTTCAGGAATTCGCTGAAACCCCTGCCGGAAACATTCTTGCTGTGGAGAAATGTTTTGATTGCGTAACCGCCGAGAATATTTTCGATGGTTTCGACCGAAATGCCAGTCAGTTGGTGAAAGCGCTGTGCGCCACGCACCATGGCACCACCGGCATCGGTTTCCCAAAGCCAATCGCTGGCACTTTCTTCAAAATCCTTGAGCAGGAGACTGATAATGGACGCCTGTTCTTCAATCCGGGATTCAGAAATCTTGTTGCTTGCAAAGGTGTGCGCCACTGTCATGCCTGCAAAGAACAGGCAACCAATATACATCGCCAGCAGTACCAAAAGTGTAGTATCCCCGGGGCCGGCGCTGACCCACAAGGCGACACCAAACATGCTTGCTATCCCGAACAAATAGCCCACCATGGCACGGGGAACCATGTAAAGTGCAAAGCACCCGCCGCCCATCATGCCAGAGACAAAGCCGACTGTGACCAACTTGGTTGCAACGTCACCGCCTGGATAAGCGATCAGTGGCAGGGCACCCCAAGCAAATCCGAGCAGAGTAGAATTGCGCGCGACTTTTATCAGTGCCCGCGGTGAAATGCTGTTGGGAAACGGATGAGCGCGGGACTTTTGCCAGGAAAGATAACCGGTCAAAGCCATCGCGCAGATTGCGACTGCCCAAACATAAGTCCCGGTTGCAAACGGTTTGCCCGAAAACGTGACACAAATGATTGCTGCGTTGATGATGTTGGCGGCCATCATCAGCGGGGTTACCCCGATCACTGCCCGCAATTGGTGGGCGCGAAATTCACCCGCATCTTTGGCTTCACGACCGATTGACAATGAAAGCCGTTGTTTCAAAAAGGAAAAAAGCGTCGACATCAGGTCCCCACCCTCCGGCCCCTTCCGGATTTGTTGCATCTCAATAAGTGGTAAAACCTAACCAGAGGTAATGCATAGGTTGCAATAATTCTGTATGGTTATCTAACCGTTATCGGTGGCCGCTCGCCTGTTCCTCACAACTTTATAATGCACAGATTTGACACAGCTCTCCAGGCATCGGTATCAACAGCCTCTGGAAATTTCCCGTATGCGGGCTGGAATTGAAGTTGCCTGACGTTGGCAAAGCCAATCTTCAACAAAGTCAAAGCATCGCTATCGGTAACGATGGCTTGGCTGCTTCAAACCATGTCTTCTACAAGGGGCAAAGCAGTTCGCGCCTAGCAAGGTCCGTTGTCGACCACATTAAACCCGGAAGCCTCGGCAATGCAGCTGTTCGAGAAAGTCCGGAACAGGCCGCCTCGTCTTGCGCAAACAGGGGCTTGGATCAACGGGCAGACTGTGCCTTCGTCAGGGTTGGGTTCGGGGCGCGGCGGGCGCGGGGTGCGGCGACATTCACCTTCAGAGATAATCCGGAAACCGCGCGATTCAGCCTCGCAATCATTGGCAAATGTTTGCCGCTCGCCGTAACGCTCGGCACAGACCGGCATATAAATGCGCGGGCAAATGTCCGGACGGGGCGGACGCGGCCTTGGCGGCGGATTGCCTTCATCGACGGTGACAGTGCAAGCTGTAAGGCCGATGGCCAAAAGGCCGACGAAGCTCATGATGATTTTGCCGGTTTTCATTTGTAGCTCCCGTTGTGCCCTGCCCGTTAACGTTGAACATAAACGGATTGCCGGTCCGCGCAAGACATCGCTCTATGCCTCAACTTGCCAAAAACGGGCAACCAAGCTTCTGATCCGTGGACGAAAAAATACTGTCTCTGTTAACGATCAGACCCTTGGCGCTTCTTTTTGTAGTTCGGCTGACTCGGATCAACGCTTTGCGTGCAGACGCTGTCATACAAGAGACGAAACCCGCGCGCCAAGCCTTCGCATTTGTTTGAAAACGTACGCTGCACGCCGTTGCGCTCGCCGCAGACTGGCCGGTATTCGCGTGAACATCCCGCAGGAAAAGCTGGCTTGGGCGGGCGCTGCACAACACTCCTGCATTTGCCGCCATAAATCACGCTGAACCCGCGCGTTTCAGCAATGCAAACATTCGAAAAAGTCATCCGCTCGCCGTAACGTACAGCGCAAACCGGATCGTATATGCGCGGGCAAAATTGTACCAAAATAGGTTTCGGCATTTGGCTTGAGGGATATTCTCCGGCGGCTGAGATGGTAGATACGGTCATTCCGATGGCCAAAAGCCCGATCGAACCCATTATTTTCTTACCGGTTTTCATGCTTCACTCCGTAATTCCCGCTCTTGCAAGTTGAACATAGCCACAATTGGGGCCGGTACAAGGCGAGGCGATGCTACACTCTCAATACATTTACACGGAAGAGAAAAGCCGCGTTGGTTGCGTCGCATTCGCGCCATCCATCGTCAAACTCACGCGCTAGTTTTAACTTCGGCAGCAGGGGGATCATCATGGCAATGGACAGCACGCTGAAGGGCATATTGAACCTTTGCGCCGGTGTTTTCGTCTTC
>JANMEX010000048.1:0-6008 GCA_031377485.1 Phyllobacteriaceae bacterium | reverse complement strand
TTGTCGCCTTTGCGAATCTTGTTCACGAGCGCCTCTCCTTAAAGAACTTCGGGGGCGAGCGAGATGATCTTCATGTGGTTCTTGGCGCGAAGCTCACGCGGAACCGGCCCGAAGATACGCGTGCCAATAGGTTCTTTTTTGTTGTCGATCAGAACGGCAGCATTGTTATCAAAACGAATAACGCTTCCATCCTGGCGGCGAATGTCCTTAGCGGTGCGAACGACAACCGCCTTCATAACATCACCCTTTTTTACACGGCCGCGCGGAATTGCCTCTTTGATGGAAACGACAATAATATCGCCCACCGAAGCATATTTCCGCTTCGAGCCGCCGAGCACCTTGATGCACATGACACGACGTGCGCCGGAATTATCCGCCACGTCGAGGTTTGTTTGCATCTGAATCATGACAGGCCGCCTTCTTTTATCTGTCGAACCTGAGCAAAGGTTGCCCAGACCCAGTTTGACTTGTCTACTTTACTTTGCCGCTTCGCCAGTGATGACGACCCAACGTTTGTCTTTCGAGATAGGCGCAGTTTCCTGGATGGAGACAACGTCCCCAACCTTGCACTGGTTGTTTTCATCGTGCGCCTTGTACTTCTTTGAGCGGCGAACCGTCTTCAGAAGCATCGGATGAGCAAAACGACGCTCAACATTGACCACGACGGTCTTCTCATTCTTGTCGCTAACGACAACGCCCTGCAGGATACGCTTTGGCATCTGTCTGTCCTTTAAGCCTTGCTTGCCGCCGCCTTCTGGCGGGCAATGGTCTTTATACGGGCGATGTCCCGGCGAACTTCCTTAACCCGCGCGGTCTTTTCAAGCTGCCCAGTGGCCTTCTGAAAGCGCAGATTAAACTGCTCCTTCTTCAGGCCAGCAAGCTGATCACCCAGTTGGTCGGCGGTCATGGTCTTTACGTCTGAAGCTTTCATGACGCTCTCCTTATTCAGCGATGCGTTGCACAAAACGAGTGCGCACCGAAAGCTTAGCCGCACCGAGACGAAGAGCCTCGCGTGCCACTTCTTCCGAAACACCGCCGATTTCGAACATCACACGACCCGGTGCAACACGGGCGCACCAAAATTCAACACTACCCTTACCCTTGCCCATACGGACTTCGGTAGGCTTTTTGGTCACCGGCACATCCGGAAAAATCCGGATCCACACGCGACCGGCACGCTTCATCTGACGCGTTATAGCACGACGAGCGGCTTCAATCTGACGGGCATTTACGCGGTTCGGCTCAAGAGCCTTGAGGCCGAATTCGCCGAAATCCAGGTTCGTGCCACCCTTGGACGTACCATGGATGCGACCCTTGAATTGCTTGCGAAACTTGGTGCGCTTCGGTTGCAGCATTTTTTATTCTCCAAATCCCGTGCGATCAGGCGTTTTCGCGGCGACGCGAATTGTTGCCCTGGTTATCACCCTCGACCGCGCGACGTTCCGATGCCATCGGATCGTGCTCAAGAATTTCACCCTTGAAGACCCAAACCTTGACACCACAAATGCCATAAGCAGTCGTTGCTTCCGCACGACCGTAATCAACATCGGCGCGCAGTGTATGAAGCGGAACGCGGCCTTCACGATACCATTCCATACGAGCAATTTCTGCTCCGCCAAGACGACCAGCACAGTTTATGCGGATACCCTCGGCCCCAAGACGCATCGCTGATTGCACGGCGCGCTTCATAGCGCGGCGGAATGCAACGCGACGCTCCAACTGCTGAGCAATAGACTGTGCAACCAAAGTTGCATCCGTCTCCGGCTTGCGTACCTCAACGATATTGAGGCTGGTGTCACCACCAGTCATATCGGCAAGACGCTTGCGCAGCTTTTCAATGTCAGCGCCCTTCTTGCCAATAATCAGACCTGGACGGGCCGAATGGATCGTTACGCGACACTTCTTGTGAGGGCGCTCGATCACAACCTTCGAGATCCCAGCCTGCTTCAGCTCAGTCATCAGAATGTCGCGGATCTTCAGGTCTTCATGAAGAAGTTTGCCATATTCACCAGTATTGGCATACCAACGTGAATCCCAAGTGCGATTGATGCCAAGACGCAAGCCAATCGGATTGATCTTCTGACCCATTATGCAGCCTCCCCAGTGACGGCAGCTTCGCGCACGACAATGGTCAAATGTGAAAACGGCTTCTCAACACGGCTGGCGCGGCCACGGCCACGAGCGTGAAAGCGCTTCATGACAATCGACTTGCCCACGAATGCTTCAGCAACCACAAGCGAATCCACGTCGAGATTGTGGTTGTTCTCTGCGTTTGCAATCGCGGATTCGAGCGTCTTTTTCACAGCATCAGAAATACGCTTGCGTGAGAAAGTCAGGTCAGCAAGTGCTGCCGAGACTTTCTTGCCGCGGATCATCTGAGCCACGAGATTGAGCTTCTGCGGGCTGACACGGAGGGTGCGGGCGACTGCCTTTGCCTCGTTGTCCTTCAGCGCGCGCTCGGCCTTGGCCTTGCCCATGGTTATTTCCTCTTCGCCTTCTTGTCCGCCCCGTGACCGTAATAGGTACGTGTCGGAGAGAATTCACCGAACTTATGTCCAACCATCTCTTCAGACACCGAGACCGGTATATGCTTGTTGCCGTTGTGAACGCCAAAAGTCAGACCAACAAACTGCGGCAGGATCGTGGAACGACGGCTCCAGATCTTTATGACTTCACTGCGTCCGCCACCGCGAACCTTCTCAGCCTTCTTGAGAAGATAGCCGTCAACAAACGGTCCCTTCCAGATAGAACGAGCCACTTTAGACTTCCTCTCTCAAAATTAACGCTTGTGCCGAGAACGCATGATGAACTTATCCGTAGACTTGTTCGAACGCGTCTTTTTACCCTTGGTCGGCTTGCCCCATGGCGTAACCGGATGACGGCCACCAGAGGTACGGCCTTCACCACCGCCATGCGGATGGTCAACCGGGTTCATCGCAACACCGCGAACGCCAGGGCGCTTGCCGAGCCATACATTACGACCAGCCTTACCGATAGAACGGTTCGAATGATCAGGATTTGAAACAGCGCCAACAGATGCAAAACATGTACCATGCACCAAACGCTGCTCGCCCGAATTCAGGCGAAGGATAACCATCCCCTGATCGCGACCCACAACCTGAGCATATGCACCGGCAGAACGGGCAACCTGACCGCCCTTCTCTGGCTTCAGCTCCACATTATGAACAATCGTCCCCACAGGAATCGACTGAAGCTGCATCGCATTACCCGGCTTAACGTCAGCAGAAACCGACGAAATAACCGAGTCACCAACAGCAAGCCGCTGCGGAGCAATAATGTACGACAACACACCATCAGCATATTTGATGAGAGCGATAAATGCCGAACGATTCGGATCATATTCCAAACGCTCAACCACCGCCGCCACATCCATCTTCCGACGTTTAAAGTCAACAAGACGATAAGTCTGCTTATGACCGCCACCCTGATAACGGGCGGTGATACGACCAGTGTTGTTACGGCCACCCTTTGAGCTCTTGCCCTCAGTTAGTGCCTTGACCGGCTTGCCCTTGTAGAGCTCGGAACGATCAACAAGCACCAGCTGACGCTGACCCGGGGTTGTTGGCTTATACTTTTTCAGTGCCATTTTTCTGTCCTCAGCCCCTTAGAGACCAGTCGAGACGTCGATCGACTGGCCTTCAGCCAGTGTCACAACAGCCTTCTTGACATCGCTCTGGCGACCAACGGTGCCACGGAAGCGCTTTGTCTTGCCCTTGCGGACAAGCGTGTTAACCGCAGTCACCTTCACGCCAAACAGCGCTTCAACCGCAGCCTTGATTTCCGGCTTGGTCGCCTTGGGAGCAACCTTGAAGACAACCTGGTTATAATCGGAAACCATAGTTGACTTTTCAGTGATCACCGGAGCGACAATCACGTCATAGTGGCGAAGATCAGTCATTTGAACCGCTCCTCCAGAGCCTCGACAGCAGCCTTGGTCAAGACAAGCTTGCCGCGACGCAGGATGTCATAAACGTTGATGCCTTGGACCGGCAAAACGTCAATGTTAGGAATGTTGGCCGCGGCAAGACCGAAGTTTGCATCAACCTCGGAGCCACCAATCATCAAAGCATTGGACAGGCCAATCTTTTCAAAACGATCAGCCAAGTGTTTTGTCTTCGACTCGGCTGCAACCATCTGATCAATGATTATAAGATCAGAAGATTTAGCCTTAGCCGAAAGTGCATGGCGGAGAGCCAAAGAACGGACCTTCTTAGGAAGATCATGCGCATGGCTGCGGACCACAGGCCCATGAGCCTTACCGCCGCCGCGGAATTGCGGAGCACGCGCAGAATGATGCCGAGCGCCGCCCGTACCCTTCTGCTTGTACATCTTCTTGCCGGTGCGGGAAACTTCCGCACGACCAAGGGCCTTGTGTGTGCCCTGCTGGCGCTTGGAAAGCTGATAGCGAACCATGCGTTGGAGGATGTCTTCGCGAGGATCCAGACCGAAAATCTCCTCGGAGAGTTTCAGATTGCCGGCCTCACCACCGTCAAGGGTCGTAATCTTGATATCCATTATTCGGCCCCTTCATTTGCAGGCGCTTCAACAGCCGGAACCGCTTCAGCAACAGCAGCCTTGCGAACTGCGGCAGGCTTGGGAGCATTGGCCGGAACCGGATGCTTCACTGCGTCGCGAACAAGGATCCATGCTCCCTTCGAACCCGGCACTGCGCCACGAACAAGGATAAGACCACGATCAACATCGGTCGAAACAACGACAAGGTTCTGGGTAGTCACGCGGGTATCACCCATGTGGCCGGCCATCTTCTTACCCTTGAAAACCTTGCCTGGATCCTGACGCTGGCCGGTCGAACCGTGCGAACGGTGGGTGACCGAGTTACCATGGGTAGCACGATGACCGCCAAAATTATGGCGTTTCATGACACCCTGGAAACCTTTACCAACCGAAGTGCCGGTCACATCAATCAACTGGCCAGCAACAAAATGCTCAGCAGTAATTTCAGCGCCCACATCAATCATGTTGTCAGCAGAAACGCGAAACTCTGCGACCTTCGACTTCGGTTCAACCGAAGCCTTAGCAAAGTGGCCGCGCTCGGCCTGGGTTACATTTTTGACCTTGGCAAAGCCGACACCAAGCTGAACGGCAGTGTAGCCATTCACATCTTCTGTCCGCTGAGCCACGACCTGGCAGTTCTCCATGCGGAGAACGGTTACCGGAACATGCTCACCTGCATCTGTATAGACGCGGGTCATGCCCAGTTTTTGTGCGATAACACCTGAACGCATCGGTTTGTCCTTCCCGTCCAGCCAGCTTACAGCTTGATCTCGACATCCACGCCGGCGGCGAGGTCGAGCTTCATCAGCGCGTCCACCGTCTGCGGGGTCGGATCAACAATATCAAGCAAACGCTTGTGGGTACGCATTTCAAACTGCTCGCGGCTCTTCTTGTCGATGTGCGGAGAGCGGTTAACAGTAAATTTCTCGATCCGCGTCGGAAGCGGAACTGGTCCGCGTACGCTTGCACCAGTGCGCTTGGCCGTCGACACGATTTCGCGGGTCGAAGCGTCCAGGATCCGGTGATCAAACGCCTTGAGACGTATGCGGATATTTTGACCGTTCATTGTTCTTATCCTTCATTGGCTGCAGGCGTGAATTCCTGCCGCCCTGAATTTCCGTTTTGACCTTGGGAGGCGAGGCCGCCTCCCCGGCATCAGAACGACTGTTCCTTTAATTACTCGATAATGCTGGCAACAATGCCTGCGCCGACAGTCCGGCCGCCTTCGCGGTTGGCGAAGCGCAGCTTTTCTTCCATCGCGATCGGCACAATCAGCGCAACGTCAACCGAGATGTTGTCGCCCGGCATGACCATTTCCGTGCCTTCCGGCAGCGTCACGATGCCCGTCACGTCCGTCGTGCGGAAGTAGAATTGCGGACGGTAGTTGGTGAAGAACGGTGTATGACGACCGCCCTCTTCCTTGGTGAGGATGTAAGCCTCAGCCTTGAACTTGGTGTGCGGCTTGTCCGAAC
>JANMEX010000007.1:0-3091 GCA_031377485.1 Phyllobacteriaceae bacterium | reverse complement strand
GATTCTAGGCTGCGGCATGGTTCACCCGAATGTACTGCGTGCAGGTGGTCTTGATCCGGATGAATATCAGGGTTTTGCATGGGGCATGGGCATCGACCGCATCGCCATGCTGAAATACGGCATGCCGGATCTGCGGGCGTTTTTTGACGCCGACGTGCGGTGGCTGAGCCATTACGGTTTCAGGCCGCTGGATATGCCGACGCTGTTCGGCGGTTTGAGCACTTAAGGAGAACATCATGAAACTTACCCTCTCCTGGCTCAAGGACCATATCGACACCGATGCCTCGCTGGCAGAAATCTGCGAGCGGCTGACGATGATCGGGCTTGAAGTTGAAAGCGTCGATGACAAGGCAGCATTTGCTCCGTTCAAGATTGCCAAGGTTCTGACGGCTGTCCGGCATCCCGATGCCGACAAGCTGCAAGTGTTGAGCGTGGACAATGGTTCCGGCAAGCCGATTCAGGTGGTCTGCGGCGCGCCCAATGCGCGGGCGGGCCTGATCGGCGTGCTCGGCAATCCGGGCGATTATGTGCCTGGCCTTGATGTGACGCTCGCCGTCGGAAAGATCCGTGGCGTGGAATCCCATGGCATGATGTGCTCCGAGCGCGAGCTTCAGCTGTCTGACGAGCACAATGGCATCATCGAACTGCCTGACGATGCGCCGGTCGGCCAGTCGTTTGCCGCGTACGCCCACCTCGATGATCCGGTCATCGAGATCAATTTGACGCCGAACCGGCCGGACTGCACTTCGATCCATGGCATTGCCCGCGATCTTGCGGCATCCGGGCTTGGCAGGCTGAAGACCCCGGCCATTGACCCCGTCAAGGGCAAGGGCGATTGCCCGGTGAAGGTTTCCATCGAAGCGCCGGAGCTTTGCCCCGGTTTTGCGCTGCGGTTGGTGCGGGGCGTCAAGAACGGTCCATCACCGAAATGGATGCAGCAGCGGCTGATCGCCATCGGACTTCGCCCGATCAATGCGCTGGTCGACATCACCAACTACATCACCTTCGACCGTGGTCGCCCGCTGCATGTGTTTGATTTCAAAAAGGTTTCCGGCAATCTCGTGGTTCGCCGCGGACGCGATGGCGATGAAATTTTGGCGCTTGATGGCCGCACCTACAGGCTCGGCACGGACAATTGCGTCATTTCCGATGAGAAGGGCGTCGAATCGATAGCCGGCGTCATGGGTGGCGAGCATTCTGGTTCGGATGAATCCACTACCGATGTTCTGATCGAATCGGCGCTGTGGAATCCGCTCAACATTGCCAAGACCGGGCGTGACCTGAAGATAATCACCGATGCGCGCTACCGGTTCGAGCGTGGCATTGATCCGGAATTCATGGTTCTGGGCCTCGACCTTGCAACAAAGATGGTGATCGATTTCTGTGGCGGCGAGGCATCGGAGATGGTGCTTGAAGGTTACGAGAAAGCTGCACCGAAAGTGTTCGAATTTCCGGTTTCCGAAGTCAAGCGCTTGACCGGCATCGAGGTCGCGGGCGAAGAAAGCCTGTCGATCCTGACACGCCTCGGCTTCATGCCGCATGGCAAGGGCGACGTGGTCGATGTTGCGGTTCCATCCTGGCGTCCCGATATCGACGGCAAGGCAGACCTTGTTGAAGAGGTCATGCGCATTCACGGCGTCGACAACATCGCGCCGCAGCCTTTGGCCGCTCACGGGACGGTCAACGCCAAAATCCTGACCACCCTGCAGATCCGGACCCGCATGGCCAAGCGAACGCTAGCGGCGCGGGGCATGATGGAGGCTCTGACCTGGTCGTTCATTTCCGAAAGCCACGCCAAGGCGTTCGGCGGCGGGTTGCCGGAGTTGAAGCTTGCCAACCCTATCGCCGCCGACATGTCGGACATGCGGCCGTCGCTGCTGCCCGGTTTGATATCTGCCGCGCAGCGTAATGCCGATCGCGGGTTCAACGACGTGGCACTGTTTGAAGTGTCCGGCACGTACGAGAATGACAGGCCGGAAGGCCAGCGCCGTGTGGCGGCTGGCGTTCGTCGCGGCACAGCTGGGGTTGAGCGGCAGGGCCGCTCCTGGGCGGGAAATGCTGCCTCGGTTTCCGTGCATGATGCAAAGGCCGACGCACTGGCGGTGCTGGAAGCGTGCGGCGCGCCTGCGGGCATTCAGATTGAAACCGGCGCTCCGGCGCATTTCCATCCGGGACGTTCGGGTGTCATCAAGCTCGGCCCGAAAATGATCCTCGGCTATTTCGGCGAGTTTCATCCAAAGGCGCTTGAAGCACTGGATGCCGATGGTCCGCTGTGCGGCTTTGAAGTGTTCATAGACGCAATTTCCGAGCCGAAAGCGCGCGCGGTGCGCACCAAACCACGGCTTGACCTGTCGCCGTTTCAGGCGCTGAAGCGCGATTTTGCGTTCGTTGTGCCGAAAGCCACCTTGGCGGGGGCTATCCTGAAGGCGGCGCAGGGCGCGGACAAGAAGTTGATCACGGCAACCAGCGTGTTCGACATTTTCGAAGGCCCGTCACTTGGCGAAGGCAACAAGTCTGTTGCCATCGAGGTCACCATCCAGCCGCAGGACAAGACGCTTGGCGAGGATGAACTCGAGGCGTTGGCCAAACGGATTGTCGAAGGTGTAGCCAAGGCGACCGGCGGGACACTGCGGGGATAAATCGCCACGCCTTTCAATTGATCCACTTATAATTTGACACGAACTTGTGAAAGCTGCGGCTTTCACAAGTTTGTTGTCTTCCGCCGGGTTAAATTGCCCGATACAACGTTACAGTTGGTGTCAGGCCAATGGTTTACGGAGGGCGGAGAGTTGCTCAAGAAACAGGACCGCCGCTTGCGGGTGGGCATTCTCGGCTGCGGGCCGATTGCGCAGTTTGCGCATTTTGAATCCGCCGTGAAGGGCCAGAACACTGAACTCCATGCGATCTGCGATGTGGCAACGGATTTGGTGCAGCGGATGGGTGACACGTATCTCCCGACCAAGCGTTTTCATGACTTTGACGCAATGCTGGCAGACACCGATCTTGAAGCGGTGATTATTGCAACATCGGACAGTTTTCATGTGCCTGCGGCGCTTCGGGCACTGGCGGCGGGCAAGCATGTTCTGTGCGA
>JANMEX010000510.1:0-3778 GCA_031377485.1 Phyllobacteriaceae bacterium | reverse complement strand
GTGATCGGCGGCGGCATCATCGGCTGCTCAACTGCTTACCACCTTGCAAAAGACCACAAGGCAGACGTTATTTTGCTGGAACAGGGACAGCTGACATCGGGTTCCACCTGGCATGCTGCTGGCCTTGTCGGACAATTGCGTTCGTCTGCATCGATCACGCGCGTGCTCAAATATTCCGTCGAACTTTACAAAAATCTGGAGGCCGAGACTGGCCTTGCCACTGGCTGGAAAATGACTGGCTGCCTGCGTCTGGCCACCAACCAGGACCGGTGGACAGAATACAAGCGTCTGGCCACAACGGCTCGCTCCTTCGGCATGGAAATGCATCTTCTATCGCCAGCCGAAGTCAAGAAAATGTGGCCGTTGATGGAAACATCCGATCTGGTCGGCGCCTCTTTCCTGCCAACCGATGGACAAGCCAGTCCATCCGATATCACCCAGTCACTCGCCAAGGGCGCACGAATGCACGGCGCGAAAATTCATGAAAATGTCCGCGTCACCGGCTTTGAAATGGATGGCAAGCGCATCAAGGCGGTTCTGACAGACAAAGGCCGTATCGAATGCGAAAAAGTCGTCAATTGCGGTGGCCAATGGGCCCGCCAGGTCGGCGCGATGGCGGGCGTCAACGTCCCGCTTCAGCCAATCAAGCACCAATATATCATCACAGAAAAGATCGACGGCCTTTCGCCCGACAGCGCCACCATCCGCGATCCGGACCGCCGAACCTATTTCAAGGAGGAGGTCGGAGGCCTTGTCATGGGCGGTTATGAGCCGAACCCGCAGGCCTGGGTAAAAGGCGATGTGCCGGCTGATTGGCAGTTCCGGCTGTTTGATGACGACTGGGATCATTTTGAGCAACATATGGTTCAGGCCATCGCCCGCGTTCCCGCGCTGGAAACTGCCGGAATCAAGCAGATGATCAACGGTCCGGAAAGTTTTACTCCAGACGGCAATTTCATCCTCGGTCCCGGCATTGAATGCGCCAACATGTATGTCGGCGCCGGCTTCAACGCATTCGGCATCGCGTCCGGCGGTGGCGCAGGTTGGGCGCTGGCGGAATGGGTTATGCGCGACGAGGCGCCGCTGGATCTATGGTCCGTTGATATCCGGCGCTTTTCCGGTTTGCACTGGGACCGGGACTGGGTCAGCGAGCGTACCGAAGAAGCCTATGGCAAACACTACACGATCGGCTTTCCTCACGAGGAATATGAAAGCGGGCGACCGCGCATTGTCTCTCCGCTTTATGAACGGTTGCAGAACCACCGTGCAGTTTTCGGCTCCAAGCTCGGCTGGGAGCGCCCCAACTGGTTTGCCCCGCAAGGCATGGAGGCCAAGGACGTCTACTCCATGGGTCGGCAAAACTGGTTTCAACCAGTGGGAGATGAGCACCATCATGTGCGCAACAATGTTGGCCTGTTCGACCAATCATCGTTTGCCAAATATGAAATGAAAGGCCCGGACGCCTTATCTGTTCTGGACAGTATCTGCGCCAACGACCTGTCCCGTCCGGCAGGGCGCCTCACTTATACGCAACTATTGAATTCACGCGGCGGGATTGAATGCGACCTCACTGTCGCCCGTCTTGCAGAAGATCATTTTTACATCGTCACCGGCACCGGTTTTCGCACCCATGATTTCGCCTGGATTGCTGATCACATGCCAAACGCAGCGAAAGCGTCGTTGGTCGACATAACTGAGGAATTCGGAACGCTGTCCCTGATGGGGCCTAAAGCGCGTGAAGTGCTGGAACAGGTTACAGATGCAGATGTTTCAAATGATGCCTTCCCGTTTGGCCATGTCCAAGTGATTGAAATTGAGGGACTTTCCGTTCGAGCCCTGCGGGTTACCTATGTCGGCGAACTTGGCTGGGAGTTGCATGTACCAATCCACGGAATAGGAAGGGTATTTGATGCGCTGATGGACAAGGGCGAAGATCAGCTTATCCGCCCGGTCGGCTATCGTGCCCTTGAGTCGCTCAGGCTTGAGAAAGGCTATCGCGCCTGGGGCTCGGACATCACGCCCAACGATACGCCGTTTGAGGCAGGTCTTGGCTGGGCGGTGAAGTTGAAATCCGGTCGTGATTTCATCGGGCGCGACGCCTGCGTGGATGTTTCATCCAAACCGCTCGTGAAACAATTCGCCGGATTTGTCACAGACGATCCGTCCACAGTCCTCGTTGGGCGAGAAACCATACTGCGCAACGGCGAATTTGCCGGTTATCTGACCTCGGGCGGTTATGGCTATACCATTGGCAAACCTATTGGATACGGGTACGTCCGCAACATGTCAGGTCTCACATCAGATTGGCTGACTTCAGGAACTTTTGAGCTGGTCGTGGCCAATGAAGCGGTAAAAGCGCACATCACTCTCGAGCCGGTGGTCGATCCGAAAATGTTGAAGATCAAGGTGTAAGCGGTTCCCGCTAGCCGCAGGACTATGATAAGTCCCGTCAATGGCAAAACTGAAGGCACATGAAGTCGATGCATTTCTGGCAAAATCCGCCCCGGGTTTTCGCATCTTTCTGGTGTATGGCCCGGATCGCGGACTTGTGTCTGAGCGCGCCAGATCAATCGCTACAGCCACAAAGATCGCGCTGGATGATCCTTTTTCCGTCATACGTCTGGATGCATCCACCATCAACAGCGACCCTGCCCGTTTGGCCGACGAAGCGCTTACCGTTTCGATGTTTGGTGGAGACCGGCTGATCTGGGTCAGGGATGCCGGCAATGAAAAGGGGTTGCTTGATGCGCTGAAAGCGCTCAGCGCCAAAGAACTTGAGTCCGCTACGATCATAATTGAGGCTGACGATCTGAAGCCGTCCTCTGGGTTGCGCTCACTTTGCGAAAATGCGCAGACGATCATGGCGTTGCCCTGTTATGCTGATGATGCCCGTGCAATTGACCGTTTGATCGATGCAGAACTCGCCAATTCCAAATTGACCATCAGCCTTGATGCGCGAAACCTGCTGAAAAACAGTCTCGGAGGCGATCGCTTGGCTTCCAAAAGCGAAATTGAAAAGCTGGTACTCTATTGCCTCGGCCAGACTCGAATCGAGCAGGGCGATGTCGAAGCTGCGATAGGCGATGTATCCATGATAACGATGGACGAGTTGATCGACGCCATGCTCGGCGGCGATCCGGTCAAACTGGATGAAGCCTTTTTCCGCATCAGTGAACGTGGTACGTCCGTGCAGGCAATCTTGTCGACGGTAACCCGTCAGCTTTCCGGGCTGATGGATCAGCGCTTTGGCATGGATCGGGACGGAAAAACAGCAGCAGCTGCTGTTGCATCGGCTCGGCCGCCGGTATTTTTCACCCGAAAACCTTTGGTAGAACGCATACTCGGTTCAACATCGACAGCCGTATTCCTTCGCTATCTCGAACGTATACAAGCAACGGTGTTGGAAAGCCGGAAAAATGCAGATTTGGCCAACGCAATATGTCATCGCACGCTTCTGTCGATAGCCCTTGAGCAAGCGCGTGGAGTGGAAGACAACGGCAATAGACCTGTCTCTGTCAACGCTTGCGATGCTTGTTTATCAGTCGCGTTGCAAGCGGCGGCAAATGTCATCGAGTTGTTCAAGCGAACTATAGCGAATGACAATCGTGCCGCCATGGCTTTTATGGTCAATTTCGACAGCCATGCCGGTGTTGTCCGAAAGCAATTTTTCGAGGGCGCGGGTATCTGCGTCTTTTTCAAATGATTTTTGGGGCTTGTCTTTAGCCGGCTTCGGGTTAAGCAATTGTTGCGAGAGAACTTCTGACTGTCGTACAGAAAG
>JANMEX010000503.1:0-2771 GCA_031377485.1 Phyllobacteriaceae bacterium | reverse complement strand
GTCACCAGTTGGACCGCATCACTACCCAATTTGATCGCCGATGCTCCCGTTGTTCCGGAATATTACAATCAGTTTGTGCGCGCGCCGATGTGTGCCAGGCAAATGGAACACCTGATAAATCCATCGCCGTCGCGTGCTGCCATGCTTGATGGTTTCAGCGGCATTCGCACTAAAATGGCGACAGATTTTGCACCGGGCGAAAAATCTGCCGAGATCGTTTTGAAGTTCGCGCTTGAAGGGCGGAAAGCCTGAAATAAAAACGGGCGCATCATAGCGCCCGTCCATTTCCTCACCGTTCCATGAAAAGTCAGCGCTTCGCCACCGGAACATAATCCCGCTTGGCAGCCCCCGTATAAAGCTGGCGCGGACGGCCGATCTTCTGGTGCGGGTCTTCGATCATTTCAGTCCACTGGGCGATCCAGCCAACGGTGCGGGCCAGTGCGAACAGCACTGTGAACATGTTGGTCGGGAACCCGAGTGCCTTCAGTGTGATGCCCGAATAAAAGTCGATGTTCGGATATAGCTTCTTCTCGATGAAATACGGATCTGTCAGCGCAATACGCTCCAACTCGAGCGCGACCTGCAAAAGCGGATCGTCATGCTTGCCAAGTGCGTCCAGCACTTCATGCGTTGTCTTCTGCATGATCTTGGCGCGCGGATCATAGTTTTTGTAAACACGATGGCCAAAGCCCATAAGACGGAACGGATCGTTCTTGTCTTTTGCCTTGGCAATGTATTCGGGAATGCGATCAACCGTGCCAATTTCGGCAAGCATGTTCAGAGCCGCTTCATTGGCACCGCCATGCGCCGGACCCCATAGACACGCAATGCCTGCTGCGATGCACGCAAACGGATTGGCGCCCGAAGAACCGGCCAGCCGCACGGTGGATGTCGAAGCATTCTGCTCATGGTCGGCATGCAATATGAAGATACGGTCCATCGCGCGCGCCAGTACCGGATTGACCTTGTAATCCTCACAAGGCACCGCAAAGCACATCCGCAGGAAGTTCGACGCATAATCGAGATTATTCTGCGGATAAACGAACGGCTGACCAATGGAGTATTTATAAGCCATGGCCGCAATCGTTGGAATTTTGGCGATCATGCGCATCGAGGCAACCATCCGCTGGTACGGATCAGTGATGTCGGTCGAGTCATGATAGAATGCTGACAGCGCGCCCACAACGCCGACCATGACAGCCATCGGATGCGCATCGCGGCGGAAACCGCGGAACAGAAATTGCATCTGCTCGTGCACCATTGTGTGGCGCGAAACGCGCAGATCAAAATCCTCTTTCTGCGCCTTGGTCGGCAATTCGCCGTAGAGCAACACATAGCACACTTCGAGAAAGTCGCCGTTCTCGGCAAGCTGCTCAATCGGATAGCCACGATGAAGCAACACGCCCTCATCGCCATCAATGAAGGTGATCGCAGATTCGCAAGCGGCTGTGGAGGTGAAGCCGGGATCAAATGTGAACGCGCCAGTCGATTTGTAAAGCGGTGCAATGTCGATCACGTCCGGACCGATAGTGCCTTTTCGCACCGGCAGATCAATCGACTCTGAACCCAGTGTCAGCTTGGCAGTCGTTGATCCCATGATCATGTCCTTTCGGGTTTCAGAAAATGCCGCAGTGCAGCATCATTTTTCTCAATGGCGACGATTGCTACCGCATTTGCGAAGAATTGCAAGCTAGCCCAAAGCCGAATAGTGCAGTGCAATACGCTGCAATCAAACGTGATTTCAGCGGATTTGTGCGCCCGCGTTTGGATAAATCCGCCAAACCGCGGGAAGTGCCCGTCAAGCGGAAAAGCCGTGCCTGAGCCATACCGGCGCAATTTCCGGATTGTGCGCAACTTCGCGGCAGATTTCTGCAAGGCGCGGGTGTGCCAACATAAATCTGGGCCCGTCCTCCGCCCAATTCGCCAGCATCGCCATGTAGACGTCGGCCGCGCTCAACGCCTTTCCAATAAGATATCCATGATCGTTGACGGCATCTTCAAGAATTCGCCACTGCAGCTCCTTTTCCTCGAGCGCCGTCGCTTTGATCGCATCCGTATGGGCCATGTCTTTCGAAAAACGATGCGGATAATAAACACGCAGTTCCGTCATGTAGTTGTTGGTCGCCATGAACAACATGATGCGCAAATAGGCTGCACGCTCAGTGTTGCCTGGCGCAGGAGCAAGTGCATGCGCCTGGCTCAGATTGGCGATATAAAGAACAATGGCGGCAGACTCTGTCATCACCGACCCGTTGGGCAAAACCAGAACCGGCACTTGGCCCAAAGGGTTGAGCGCGAGAAGTTCCGCAGGTGCAGTGTCATCCGCTGTCTTGTCAATGTCCTTAACCGTGTAAGGAAGTCCGGAAAGCGCCAAAACGGCTTCGCAGGCGCCGGAGCCCGTGGCAGGGCGGCCAACAAGCGTGAATTTGCCGCTCATGAGCCAACTTGATCGGAAATGCGTGCAAGTGACTCTTCGCGCCCCAACACTTCCAGAACGTCAAATACGCCCGGTGATGTCGAGCGCCCTGTAAGCGCTGCACGAATCGGCTGTGCCACCTTGCCAAGTTTCAAGCCTTTGCCTTCGGCATAAACACGAACAGCACCGTCGAGCGAGGCAGCGGTCCAATTTGGTGCGCCGGCCAGTGAGGGCAACACTTCGGCAAGTATCGTCCGGCCCGCATCGTCCAGCAAAAGTGCCGCTTTCTCGTCCACTGGCAGCGGGCGCTGTACAAACAGATACATTGCGCCATCGGCCAGTTCGACCAGCGTCT
>JANMEX010000447.1:0-1888 GCA_031377485.1 Phyllobacteriaceae bacterium | reverse complement strand
GACAACGGCAGCCGCCGACATGTCCTGAATTATGGTCCTGATACTGTTGATATCAGCGAAATAATCGGAGCTGCGAAATTGCTGATTGGCCAAAACCCGCTGCCGCCTTGCGGCGTGGCGGTGTTTGATCTGGCAAGTCCGTGACATAAGTGCACAAGTCACGTCATCGTTGCTAATGGCGTGACGCTGGCGTTGGCGAGGGTGCGTTTCAGTTCCATTGATCTTTGATTTGTATCCAACCCATTCAAAACTCTCATCCATTGACCTGCTTCCATTGAGCGATTGCTCTGCTAAACCTCTGCGTCTTTCGCGTGGAGGACGCATTTCGTCATGTCGGGCTACAAAACCGGTCTTTGGAGCGCCGAATTGAAGGCAACGCTCAGTCTGGCCTGGCCGATGGTGCTGACCAATCTTGCCCAGACCGCCATGGGCGCGACTGATGTGTTGATGCTTGGCTGGCTTGGACCTGATGAGTTGGCCGCAGGTGCAATTGGCACCAACATTTATTTCCTGCTTTTCTTCATCGGATTCGGTCTGATGCTTGCCATTGCCCCTGTGCTGGCAGAGGAAATCGGTGGCTTCAAATATGAAGTCCGCCGCGTGCGCCAGACCGTGCGTCATGGTCTGTGGCTTGCCGTGCTGGTGCCGCTGCCCATCTGGATTGTGCTGTGGAATGGAGAAGCCATTTTGCTCTGGACCGGTCAGGAGGCGCAAACAGCGGCTATGGCAGGTATGTATCTGCACACGCTGCAATGGGCACTGATGCCGTTTTACGGCTATGTCGTTTTGCGCAATTTCGTATCGGTAAAAGAACGACCGATGTCTGCCATGGTGATTTCGATCTGCGGTGTCGCGTTCAACGCACTTGCCAACTGGGTGCTGATTTTTGGCCATTTCGGCTTTCCGGCCTTGGGCATCCAAGGCTCCGGCCTTGCCACAACCTTGACGTCCCTCATGATGTTTCTGGCCATGGCAGCTGTCGTTACCCTCGACCGCCGCTTCCGCCGCTACCATCTGTTCGGGCGCGTCTGGCGCATCGATCCGGCGCAATTTTGGCGGCTCTTGAAACTGGGCGCATCCATCGGAATGCTGCTGTTGTTTGAAACTGCGCTGTTCTCTGTTTCCGGTCTGGTCATGGGCAACATCGGCCGCGATTCTGTCGCCGCGTATGCCATTGCGCTGCAATTGGCCTCCATCGCCTTCATGATCCCGCTTGGTCTCAGCCAAGCCGCAACCGTGCGTGTCGGCCTGTCTTACGGCGCGCAAGATCCCGATGGCATTCGCCGCGCCGGGTGGACCAGCTTTTGTCTTGGAACAGGTTTTATGGCTTTCACGGCAATGGTGATGGTTGTCATTCCCGAAACGTTGATCGGCCTGTTTTTGGATCGCAATGATCAAAAAGCTGCGCCGGTTTTTGCGCTTGCCGTCAGCTTCCTCAGCTATGCCGCACTGTTTCAGATTGTCGATGGCGCACAGTCTGTGGCGGGCGGCATGCTGCGCGGGATTCAAGATACCCGTATCCCGCTTATCCTTGGCGGCATTGGCTATTGGGGCATCGGCATGCCGTTCGGCCTTTGGCTGGCATTCGAAAAGGGCATGCAAGGACAAGGCATTTGGCTTGGCCTTGCCTCAGGTTTAGCATTTGTTGCACTCACGCTTTTGTGGCGCTGGATGAGGGTAACAGCGCGGCTTGGGTTTGCCGCCGCGCCGTTGCCTTAACTCAGATTCTGGAAATGCAAACCTTGGTGTGACCGGCGCCGATGAAGCCGAGTTTGCTGGCTGCGCCTTTGGACAGGTCGATTACCCGGCCCTTGATGAACGGGCCGCGATCATTGATGCGCACGACGAGCGACTTGCCGGTGCGCGAATTGGTGACTTTCACCTTGGA
>JANMEX010000396.1:0-23419 GCA_031377485.1 Phyllobacteriaceae bacterium | reverse complement strand
TAGCGAACTGGCGGGGCTTTTGGGGATTTCGAAGGGCGAGCCAGTGTTTGTGGCAGAGCGGACGACATGGCTTGGTACAGAGCCGGTGACGTTTGCGCGGATGAGTTTTCGCTCAAGCTACCGCATGGTCAGCCGGATTTAGCAATTGCGCCCCTTGAGATTGCGGTCCAGCCGGTCCACATTCGGAGCAACACGCACTCTGGGAGGACACTCGTGGCCAAATCTGAAACCGTAGCCGGCCAAACATACAAAAGCTGGCTGAAGAGCTATCATCCTTCCGTTCCAGCAGAGATTCCTGCCTCACGCTTTGATTCGATTGCAGATTTGCTGCTCGATTCCTGCAAACGCAATGGTGCCAAGCCCGCTTTCCAGCTTATGGGCAAGACCATGAGTTATGCTCAAGTTGAGCAGGCTTCGGCCGCCCTTGGCGCGTATCTGCAGTCAAAGGGTTTGGCAAAAGGTGCTCGTGTGGCGCTGATGATGCCCAATGTTCTGCAATATCCGGTGGCGATCCTTGCTGTCTTGCGTGCCGGTTACACGGTGGTCAACGTCAATCCCCTTTATACGCCGCGCGAACTTGAACATCAGTTAAAAGACAGTGGCGCCGAAGCCATCATCATAATCGAGAATTTTGCGACGACATTGCAGGCGGTGATTTCGAAGACGCAGATAAAACATGTGATCGTCGCCTCGATGGGAGATATGCTCGGTTTCAAAGGTCATATCGTCAATCTGGTGGTGCGCAAGGTCAAGAAGCTGGTGCCGGCTTTCAGCTTGCCGGGCAGTGTGAAGTTTAACACGGCGCTTTCGGAAGGGCGCGGCAGGACATTGCAGCCGGTGGCTTTGTCGCAAGCCGATGTCGCGTTTCTGCAATATACCGGCGGCACGACGGGCGTTTCCAAGGGCGCAACGCTGACCAATGCGAATATCTTGGCGAATGTGGCGCAGAATTCGGCTTGGCTGAAGCCGGTGTTTGACAATCGCGGATTGCCGTCCGACCTGACATTCGTGTGTGCACTGCCGCTTTATCATATCTTCGCGCTGACGGTTTGCATGATGATGGGCATGGATCTGGGCGGCAAAAATGTGCTGATCCCCAACCCGCGCGACATTCCAGGCTTTGTCAAAGATATAGCAAATGAAAAGCTGCATATTTTCCCGGGGCTTAACACGCTGTTCAATGCGCTTCTCAACAATGAGGATTTTCAGAAGCTCGATTTCAAACCGATGCTTTTGACGCTTGGCGGCGGAATGGCTGTGCAGAGCGCGGTGGCGGAGCGGTGGCAGAAACTGACTGGCTGCGCGATCCACGAAGGCTATGGTCTTTCCGAGACATCGCCGGTGGCGAGCGCCAACCGGTTTGATGTGCCGGTCTATACTGGAACCATCGGGTTGCCGCTGCCGTCCACTGATTTTGCCGTCCGCGATGATGAAGGCAATGATTTGCCGCGCGGAGAAGTTGGCGAAATTTGCATTCGCGGGCCGCAGGTGATGGCCGGTTATTGGCAACGCCCCGACGAGACGGCAAAGGTCATGACTGCCGATGGCTTTTTCAAATCCGGCGACATGGGTTTCATGGACGAGAACGGTTACACCAAGATTGTCGACCGCAAGAAAGACATGATCCTTGTCTCGGGCTTCAACGTCTATCCCAACGAAATTGAAGACGTTGTGATGAAGATTCCAGGCGTGATGGAGTGCGCGGCAGTGGGTGCTCCGGACGAGCATTCCGGCGAAACGGTTAAGCTTTATGTGGTCAAGAAAGACCCGGCGTTGACCGAGGATGCGGTTCGCGATTTCTGCAAGGAACAGCTGACCAATTACAAGCGACCGAAATTTGTGATTTTCACCAAGGACTTGCCGAAGAGCAATGTCGGAAAGATCCTCAGGCGTGAGTTGCGCGACAACCCGCCTGCTGTTTGACGACACGCCTCAGCGGATGCCAAGCCACTCCGGCAAATCCGCGATGGAATTCAGTACAGCATCAGCGTCGCGGGATAGAACTTCGCGCGTTCCCGTGCCGCTGAGGACGCCGATTGCGTGAGCGGCACCGGCATTCCGGGCCATTTCGATGTCGTGACTGTTGTCGCCGATCACAAGCACTTCGTGCGGAGATAGCCCGGTCATGGTGCAGAATTTCAGTACCGGGCCGGCTGCCGGTTTTGGGTCCGGCACGGAATCATATCCCAGAATGGCAGTAAAGTAAGACCTCAGGCCGAAGCGCAACATGGTGTTTTCAGCGGCGGCTTCGAGATCATTGGTGACGACAGCCATGATTATATCGGCTGCGTGCAGTGCCTTTATTGTGTCTTCAAGACCCGCGATCGCAACAGCAGCGACAGGACCTTCTTCCACGAAAGCGCGATCAAGGCGTGCGCACCATTTCCGGAATTCGGCTTCACTTGCCTTGGGCAACCACAGCCTGACAATTCCGGGCGTTGTGCCTGCAGCCAGTTCTGATCCAGCAATGAAAGTGCCTGTTGCAGGATCAAAACCACCTATGACCAATAAGTTTTGCGCTGCATCTTCGTCTCCGCCGGTGACTTCCAGCGCGAGCTTTTCGTACAATGTATGCCATGTGCCGTTGAAGTCGACGAGCGTGCCGTCCTTGTCAAACAGAACGGCTTTAACGTTCTTGCGATTGTTGGCTGTCAATTTCACGATTCCAGAGAGCCGGGCTTGGCCTTGGCAGACCGTTTGGCCCCCAGCAATTTCATGACATCATCGCCGCGCGGCAGAAAACGGAGGCCACGACGAGTGAGTATGAGGCCGGCCTGTGGTGCAGTCAGAGTGATATCGCCCGTGCTATCGCCCGGCTTGGTGACGATGGTTGCAAGCTTCGCGCCTTTCTTGACCGTATCGCCAATGCCGACATGGTAAAACACCATCCCGCCGGCGGGCGTACGGATCATCTCGACGTTTTCGAGTGGCGTTACGGGACCTTCAAAGGCGGCCGGTTTGAGTTTGGACTTGCCCTTCACTGTGCCTCGATGAATGAGGAACTCGAAGAGACCTTTTGCATCCTCCCTGCCCTTTTCGGCAGACACGTCAGACAGTCCCTTGAACTCGACCGTTGTGACAGCGCGGCGCATGTAATGCGGTGCGTCTGCGCTGGTGAGGACCAGCGGGTTGGCTGCCGCCTCTTCAAACGCACCATCGGCTGTGTCGTGCCATGTAAGGACTGCTTTGCAGCCAAGTGCGGCGGCGAGATCTTGCATGCCGGGATAAAAGTCACGGTGGATATAGATATATTGTTCGCTTTCGTCGTCGCAATGCAAGTCAAGTACAATGTCATGCGGCAGTGCAAGGCGAAGCAACTCGGCCTTCAACCGTTCTGGCGCGGAAACCGGGGCATCGAGCGCCGGCAGATTTGACGCATCGAAATCATCAAGCAGTGTATGAGCGCGATTGAAATTGGTGCGGGAAAAAAAGTCGAACCGTCCCTGCGGTTCGCCAAACTGCCATTGCGCCGAGCCGATAGGATTGGCCATAGGGACAATGGTGATGTCACCCAAAATGGCGCCAACCTTTTCAGCGGCTTCAAGCATGGGCACAAGAAAGTGAATTGCAGCGACGCCCGGGAATTCATTGCCGTGCAGCGCTGCTTGCAGATAAGCCTTTGGCGCGGACGGGTCTTTGCCTTTGAAACTCAACACTTCGAGAGAAAATTGCTGCCCCGGTGTGTCGCCGGGGATGAGCCGTGTTGTGCGCTGCATGACTATTCTTTCGACGCTGCGAGGTCCTTGATATGGGCCACGAGACCGGCGGTGGAGGAGTCCCGCCCGGCGGCGCTCTTTGTTCCTTGCACGACAGGCAACAGCTCGGTCGCCAGTTCCTTGCCCAACTCGACGCCCCACTGGTCAAACGCATTGATGCCGAACAATTGCGCTTCGACGAAGACGCGGTGTTCATAGAGGGCAATCAACCGGCCGAGCGCGAACGGGTCGAGTAACTTGTGAATGATAGTCAGCGTCGGGCGGTTGCCAGGAAAAACCCGGTGCGGGGCAAGCGCGTTGATCGTCTCGGAGGAAAGGCCGCGTGATTTCAGCTGAGCCTTTGCTTCCGCCAATGTGCGCCCGCGCATCAGGGCTTCGGATTGGGCCAGACAATTGGCGACGAGCAAATCCTGATGAACTTTCAAATCCGGCTCGTGACTTTCCGCGCCGAGGATGAACTCGACCGGGACCACATCCGTTCCCTGATGGAGGAGCTGGAAGAAGGCGTGCTGGCCGTTGGTGCCCGGCTCGCCCCAGACGACCGGCCCTGTGACAGTATCGGTTTTAGAGCCGTCCTGCATGACGCGCTTGCCATTGGATTCCATATCCAATTGCTGAAGATAGGCGGGCATGCGCGACAGGCGCTGGTCGTAAGGGATTACGGCGCGGGTCGGGCAGCCGCAGATCACGCGGTTCCAGAAGCCGAGAAGTCCAAGGATGACGGGCAGGTTCTTTGCGAACGGCGCGGTGCGGAAATGCTCGTCCATGGCGCTTGCGCCGTCGAGGAATTTGCCGAAATTGTCTTTGCCAACAGCTATCATCAGCGGCAGGCCGATCGCGGACCAGACGGAATAGCGACCGCCCACCCAATCCCAGAAGCCGAAGACGCGCTCGGGGTCGATGCCGAATGCAGCCACCTTATCCAACGCGGTCGAAATCGCGGCAAAGTGTGCGCCGACCGCCTTTTTGCCCAATGCATTTTCCAGCCAGCGGCGTGCGGTTTCGGCGTTGGTCATGGTTTCAATGGTGGTGAATGTCTTTGAAGCCACGATGATCAGTGTTGTCGCCGGATTGAGCCGCTTCAGCGTATCGGCCATATGTGCACCGTCAACATTGGAGACATAATGCAGGTTCGGGCCATCATGATAAGGCGCAAGCGCCAGCGTAGTCATGACCGGGCCGAGGTCCGAGCCGCCGATGCCGATGTTGACGACGTCCGTGAACGCCTTGCCTTTGGCGCCCTTGATTGCACCGGAGCGGATGGCTTCCGCAAAAGCGCCCATGCGGACGAGCACTGCATTGACATCGCTCATCACGTCTTTGCCATCGACCTTGGCGGCTCGGTCCGAGCGGTTGCGCAAAGCGGTGTGGAGAACAGCACGGCCTTCAGTGGCGTTGATGGGCACACCGGCAAACATGGCATCGCGCTTCTTCTTGAGGTCGCATGCAGAAGCAAGGCCTTGCAAAAGCTTCATTGTGTCCGTGTTGACGCCAGACTTGGAGAAGTCGAGCAGCAGGTCGTCAAATGTGACCGACAATTTCTTGAAACGGCTTTTGTCTTCGTCAAACGCCTTGCGCATGTCTTTGGGCGCGCCGTTTTTCAAATGGGCCTTGAGTTCTGTGAGCGCTTGCGCGCGGGCTTCATTGGTCATGGCAATCCCTCTCCATGGTCAAAAAAATTGAACCGGCGAACCGGTCAGTGATTGTCGCGGGGCATGCCCTTGGTGTGGGCGATATCCTGATATTTGACAGCGGGTTTCAGCACCATGCCGTCGGAAAGTTGATCAACGATGCCGCGCTGGATTTCCTGCCAAGGCGTCTGGTGCGCCGGGTATTGGTAACCACCGGCCGCGGCCAGTGCCGCGCGCCGCTCGGCGAGTTCAACATCGGAAATCAGGATGTTGGCGGTACCTTTACCAAGGTCAACTCTGACGCGGTCTCCCGATTTGATCAACGCCAGTCCACCGCCGACCGCCGCTTCCGGCGAAGCATTGAGGATAGATGGCGATCCTGATGTACCGGACTGGCGGCCGTCCCCGATACACGGAAGCGCATTGATTCCGCGTTTCAGGAGATAGACAGGCGGCTGCATGTTGACGACCTCTGCCGCGCCCGGATACCCGACAGGGCCAGCGCCGCGCATGAAAAGTATTGTATTCTCAGTCAAGCCAAGCGTTTCATCGTCGATGCGCGCGTGGTAATCTTCCGGACCGTCGAAAACTTGCGCCGTGCCTTCGAAGGCTTCCGGGTCAGACGGGTTGGACAAGTACCGGTCGCGGAACTCTTTGGAAATCACGCTGGTTTTCATGATGGCGGAATCGAAGAGATTGCCGCGCAGATTGATGAAACCGGCCTCTTTTTTCAACGGGTTGGCGACCGTCTTGATCACATCCTCGTTGAGGTTTTCAACACTGCCGCAGTTTTCGCCCATCGATTTGCCGTTGGCGGTAATCTGGCCCGGGTGCGGCAGAAGACCTGCTTTCATCAACTCCATCGTAACCGCAGGAACGCCGCCGGCGCGATGGTAATCTTCGCCGAGATATTCGCCTGCGGGCTGCAGATTGACCAAAAGCGGGATCTTGTGACCGATATTTTGCCAGTCGTCATTGTCAAGCTTGACGCCCAGATGGCGGGCAATGGCGTTGAGATGGATCGGCGCGTTGGTTGATCCGCCGATGGCTGAGTTGATGACGATGGCATTCTCGAACGCCTGCCGGGTCATGATGTCGGAGGGCTTCAGATCCTCGTTGACCATTTCGACGATGCGCAAACCCGTTTCGTAGGAAATCTGGCCACGCTCGCGATAGGGCGCCGGAATTGCTGCGGAACCGGGAAGCTGCATGCCAAGCGCTTCGGCGAGCGAATTCATTGTGGTGGCGGTGCCCATGGTGTTGCAGTAGCCGACAGAAGGTGCAGACGAAGCGACGATATCCATAAATTCGTCATAGCCGATTTCGCCAGCGGAAAGGCGTGCGCGCGATTTCCAGACGATGGTGCCTGAACCAGTGCGCTCGCCATGATGCCAGCCGTTGAGCATTGGACCGACCGAGAGCGCAATTGCCGGAATGTTGACTGTGGCCGCACCCATCAGCATGGCGGGCGTGGTTTTGTCGCAGCCGATGGTGAGGACGACGCCGTCGAGCGGATAGCCGTAGAGCACCTCAACCAAGCCGAGATAGGCGAGATTGCGGTCGAGCGAGGCGGTCGGGCGCTTGCCGGTTTCCTGAATGGGGTGGACCGGAAACTCTAGCGGAATGCCGCCGGCGGCGATGATGCCATCGCGCACGCGCTTGACCAGCTCGATGTGGTGGCGATTGCAGGGCGACAGGTCTGAGCCGGTCTGGGCAATGCCGATGATCGGTTTGCCAGACTGCAATTCGGCACGGGTGATACCGTAGTTGAGGTATCGTTCAAGGTAGAGCGCGGTCATGCCCGGATTGTCCGGATTGTCGAACCACTCCTGCGAACGGCGTTTTTTGACAGTCAACTCAACCATGGCCGGGCACCCGCACTTATCCATTTCATCATGGCTTTCGCCGATCATGGTCTTAAGCGCAAATGCCCGTCATTGCCAAGAAGTCTGTGAGGCAAATTGCCAAGTTCAGGGAAGTGAGACTTCTTGCTGCTCGCGGTTCATGGCTTCGTGTTCTTCCTTGCGCAGCCGGATGACGGTGCAGGAACAAAGCGATTCGGCAACAACCTTGGCTGACACAGAACCCAGATGGCGGCGCAACGCCGATGAGCCGCGCGCGCCGATGACAATGTGGCCGACATCATTGCGGGATGCGAAGTCGAGGATGGCTTGCGCCGGATCAAGCGCTTCAATGACGTGATAACTGATCAGGTCTTCCGGCAACTCATAGGGCTGCGCCCAGTCTTTCAGTTGTACAAGGCGGTTCACATAGGCCGACTTTCCGTCTTCGCCGACGGACTGATCCTCGCCAATCAGTCTGGTTTTCAGCACCGTGAAACAGGCGAGTTTTGCGCTGGGCGCGGTCCACAAAATGCGGGCAGCTTCCGAGCGGACCGTTTGCGCCAAGGGATCAGCGCCATCTGCAAGATCGACCGCGACCATGATGACCGTGGTGTCGTTGCTGTTTTTAGCGGTGGACAGAGATGGAAGCGCGAAGGCTTCAGCCTTTTCTTTGGAAAAGAACTGGGTGACTTTTGCAAGAAAGCCAGCGGCTTTTTTGGGCTTGCGCTCCTTGATGACCACCTGGTCAGGATTGTTGAGATCAAACAGCAGCTGTCCGGTATCGGCATAGCGGCGGGCGGGATCGACTTCCATGCATTTCTGGATGACTTCCTGAAACCAGCGCGGCAGGTCCGGCGTGATGTCACGCGGAGGGGTTGGCGACTGGAAAAGCCGGCGGCGCATGCCTGCCTCAGTTCCCGGTTCGCCAAATGGTTTTTCTGCGGTGGCGAGTTCATAGAGAATGCAGCCGAGAGAAAAAATATCACTTGCCGTGGAATTTCGATGGCCAACGACCTGCTCGGGAGAAATATAGGCGGGCGTACCCATTGGCACAGAAGACTCTTCGGCCAACAGATCCGGCAAGGCGAGATGGCGTGCAAGACCATAATCGATCAGGACCGCGCCGCGAGTGGTGAGGAAAATATTCTCCGGCTTCAGATCCAGATGGATTACCTTTTGACGGTGCAGCGCACCTATGGCCGTGGAGATGTCGATGGCAATGCGCTTAAGTTCAGCGACCGGCAGCGGCGCTTTGGACAGATAGGTCTCAAGGTTTTCGCCGCGAACCAGTTCCATGGCGATATATGGTGTGGCTGAAAGATCGCCGGAACCTGCGAATTTAGGCACATGCGGGCCTGTCAGTCGTTTGAGGATCATTTCCTCAATCTCAAAGCCCACAATTGTCGAGACATCCTGACCGGGGTCCAGAAACGGCATTTTCAGGACGAGGGGATAATCGATACCCTCTTTCGTGGCGTTCCAGAGGGCGCCCATGCCGCCTTTTGCGAATTTTGATTGGAGAGTGAACCCGTCAATGACGCTTCCCGGTCCGATCCGTTCCATGCCTTGATCCCCTTGGTTGGCTATTTGCCGAATGCCAGACGGTCGCCAAGCCAGAAGGGCAATCCGGCCCGCCTGATCTTTTCCGCCGTTTGGCTATGGTCGTACGGTACCCGCTTCATGGTTATTGTCCTTTGACCCGTGTCAAACACTCCGTAGCAAGCAGCGGCAATACCATCGCGCGGCTGGCCGACTGATCCCACGACGGTGACGGCGCGCCGGAGGCTTGATATGGGCATCTCCACATTGGCAGCAGGGATGAATGTCGAGGGCGGCTTGCCGGGTAGGCCATGGAAAACCACAGGGATATGGGTGTGGCCGACAAATATCAGCCGCGTATCAGTTGCGGCAAGGCATTCGGCTGCGGCATCGGCACTGCGAATGTATGGCCATTTTTCAGGCGATCTGGCGCTGGCGTGAACGTAAAGCCGGTCGTCCTGAGTGACGCTCATAGGCAAGGCGCTCAGGAAATCAAGATGCGGGGCGTGCAGTTGATCGCGCGTCCAATCGGCGGCGATACGGGCATTTTCGCTCATACCAGAGGATGTTGCGCAGGCTGCCGCATCATGATTGCCTTTGATGCAGATCGCGCCCTCGCCCACCAGTGCGCCGACAGTTTCCACAATCGCAATCGGGTCGGGACCATAGCCGACGAGATCACCCAAAATAACGATCTGATCAAAGCCACCGCCACGCACAGCAAGAAGCGTGGCGTTCAAGGCTTCAAGGTTGCCGTGAATATCGGTCAGGAATGCAATGCGCATGAGCCCTCCCGTGCTGTTGCGTCATGAAATATATGTGAGCCTTTGCAACGCGCCGTTCAATGCGACGTTTGGTGTAGGCAAGTGTTTTCGACAAAAGGGAGAATGAATGGCGCGCCCTAAGAGATTCGAACTCCTGACCCCCAGATTCGTAGTCTGGTGCTCTATCCAGCTGAGCTAAGGGCGCGCACTGCAGCGCAGGCAAAGCCTCACGCTGGAGCGCTTCCTAATGGCACTGGCGGGCAAAAGCAAGCCGGATGATGAGAAAAGTGAAGGTTGCCAAATCGGCCGGAATATTATGGCTGTGACATCAGCCTGGTACTCACGAAGTTCAAAAAAGCAGGACTTATGAGACCAGACAAACTGTGGCTTGCCGGATCAGGCGGTTTCCGGGGTGTCCTTGCGCTTCTTCCACTCGGCTATTTTCACGGGACGATCAGGGATCCGGATTTCAAAATGCGCTCCGCGCTCGCGGTCCGAGCGCAGCTCAATGGAGCCTCCGTGCAATGTAACCAGTTCATGTGCAATTGCGAGGCCGAGACCGGTTCCTTCCGCACGGGCCGAGCCCTTGAAGGCGGAGAAGAGATTTTCGCGGGCTTTTTTTGGCAAGCCCGGGCCTGTGTCCTCGACGCTGATCACTATTGCGTTGCCGATGCGGCCCCCGGTCACGATGATCCGTTTAACCGGACCGTCGAATGTAGCGAGCGCCTGTATCGAGTTTCGCACGAGATTTGAAATGATGCGGAAGAGTTGGTCGGGATCTGCTTCAAGCACCAGATCGTCCGGGGCCAGATTGACTGCTTCGATCCCCTGTGCGCCCAGTTCGTCAATGCCAAGCAATTCAAAAATATCGCCTGCCAGCGCCTTGACCTGAACAGTGCGAAATTTCGGCTCGGCCTCATGCCCTTTGCCATAGGCAAGCACACTTTCCGAAAAGCTCACCGCCCGGTCGAGCGCGCGCAGAAGCCGCGGGGCGATCTTGCGCACGCTCGGGTCTTCGATATCGGTCAGTCGATCAGACAGAAGCTGTGCCGGAGCGAGCATGTTGCGCATGTCGTGGTTGATCTTGGAGACAGCAAGCCCAAGGTCCGCCAAATGCTTGCGGCTGGATAATGTGCGCTGCAATTCCTGTTGCATCGATGCAAGTTCATGCTCGGCAACACCAATTTCATCGCTGCGCTGCGCCGGGACCATGATGCCGGCCGGATTTTCGGGATCGGCAGAAAACCGAAGCATGTTGACCGTCATGGCGCGGATCGGGGCTATCATCATGCGGCGCAGGGCGAAAAACACGAGACCGCCCGTGAAGAGCGAGATGATGATTGACAGCAAGAAAACGTTGCGCGCGTAGACATAAAGCGCATCGACGAGGCCTTTGTCTGAAAGGATGATGTCGACAGTCTTGCCACTATTGCCAACAAGTCCATTGACGGAAATTGTGCGGTTGCCGCCGTTAAACATTGTGTCGATTACGTCACCGACTGCAGCAACCGGGTTTGATACGGTCAAATCAACATGCCGGTCCACGGCAGGCGGCATTTGTTCGACTGCCAGAAGGCGCGAGACACCTTCTTCGCGCAGGGCGATCGCTTTGGCACCGGTTGCCATAAGAATGTCGTCCTGCGTCTTGCGGGACAGGCTTTCAGCATCAGCATTGGCCAACACGACGGCTGCAATTGCAGCTGTGTT
The DNA here is from genome assembly GCA_031377485.1 of Phyllobacteriaceae bacterium. Taxonomy (GTDB): domain Bacteria; phylum Pseudomonadota; class Alphaproteobacteria; order Rhizobiales; family Rhizobiaceae; genus JANMEX01. The sequence goes on along the minus strand of JANMEX010000396.1, from coordinate 12,218 downwards.
CACCCGATCTTGAAGCCAGCGCATGCGGAAGTTTGCGACTGACGGCACAAAAATAAGGACTTCGGCCAACATCACAAAGGTGATGGTCAACACCAGCACCTTGGACGACAGAGATCGCGCCGTTTTGATCCGTCCGGGGACTCGCGGTGGCACTATGGCGGGCATGGACGACATCTCTGACATGATCTTGTTTTACCCGAACATTCGCAAAAACCCAATCAGCTTTCGCAAGCGCGGGCTTCTGGCAAGAGGAGCAAAATAAGTGATAGCCGCGCGCTTCCCGGCCTCAGCCATGGTCGGATAGGGGGCAACATAACCGGCGATATCGCGCACGTTCATGCCTTTGGACAGGGCAAGAGCCCATATGTTGATCATTTCGCCTGCACCATGGCCGCCGATCGATACGCCGAGAATGCGGCCTTTTTTGTCGGTGATGATCTTGATGAGGCCGGCGGTCTTGTGTTCTGCTTCCGCACGGTCGTTCTCGGCGAACGGCCAGCGCAAGACGTGGAATGGCTTGCCGGATTTTTTCACTTCGGCTTCAGTGAAGCCTGCCTGTGCAAGTTCCGGCTCGGTAAATGTCGACCATGGGATGATTGCCCGATTCTCCCTGACCGGGAGCCGGAACAAGATCGAACGGACCACCAAGCCTGCATGGTAACCGGCCATGTGAGTGAATTGGAGAGAGCCGGCGACATCGCCGATCGCGTAAACGCGCCGATTTGTGCTTTTCATATTTGCGCCGGTCTTGATGCCGCGCCGGTCAAAAATGACGCCGGCCTTTTCAAGATCAAGGCCGTTCACGTTGGCTGAGCGGCCTGCTGCGACGAGCAGCTTTGTGCCGTCGACGACGCTTGCACCTTCAAATCCCTGAACATGAACGCGCACGCCGGTTTTGCCACGCTTTTCAACGGAGATGACTTTGGTGTTTTCAAGTATTTTTATACCCTCGGTTCGCAGGGCGGCGAGTACGACTGCGGATGTTTCGGGATCGTCCTTGCCGAGCGCTGCCTGCGCTTCGATGACAGTGACCTCAGCGCCCAGGCGGCGATGCGCCTGCGCCATCTCCATGCCAATCGGGCCGCCACCAATGATGATGAGATGGCCCGGCAGCTTTTCTTCCTCAAAAATAGTTTCGTTGGTGAGGTACTCCACCTGATCCAGGCCGGGGATTGGCGGTACAAATGCGGAAGAGCCAGTTGCGACTACAAAGCGACGAGCCTTGATGGTTATGTCTCCAGCGACAACCGTCCGTTTGTCGGAAAATTTGGCTTCCGCCTGAATGACACGCACGCCAAGGGCAGTGAAGCGCTCAACCGAATCATTGGGTGCTATGGTCGCTATCACTTGCTTCACGTGCGCCATGACGGCTTTGAAATTGACTTGCGGCTCGACCGGTGTGATCCCGAATTTCGCGCCCGCGCGCATGGCCTGCGCCTGCTTGGCGGCCGCGAGCAGCGCTTTGGACGGAACGCAACCATAATTCAGGCAATCGCCACCCATCTTGCCCTTTTCGATCAACACGACCGAAACACCGAAGGATGCGGCCGCAGCGGCAACAGTCAGCCCTCCCGATCCGGCGCCGATCACGCAAATGTCGGGAGTCAGCGTTTCAGCCATGGATGATTTCCTTCCAAATTCAATTTGTCCGCTTAAAGCGTTTGAGCACAAGCGGAATAGCCGCAACAAGCGCAAGGACGGCAAAGGCGATGGTTATTTGCGGTGTGACCAACTGTGAAATTGAAGGGCTTTCGCCGCTTGCACGCGCTGCGTCCAGCACACTGCCGACGCCCTCGCCAAGCCATGAAAAGGCAAATGTACCGGGCATGATGCCAATTGCAGTAGCCAGTACATAATCCCGCGTTTTTACATTGAAGAGCGCGGGAGCTATGTTGACCAGAAAGAACGGGAAGACGGGCGCCAAACGCAAAACAAGCAGGTAGCCGAAAGCATCCTTGCGAAAACCTTCGGCAAATGCGGACGCTTTGGAGCCAAGACGGTCTCGCAGGAAACCTCCGAAGCCAGAGCGGGCGGCGAGAAACAGGATTGTCGCTCCTGCGGTGGCTGCGATAACGACCATCACACCGGCCTGAAACCAGCCAAACAGAAACCCGCCAAAGATGGTAAGGACCGAAGCCGCTGGCAGCGATAGGGCAACTGCCAGAATGTAGATTGCCATGAAGATCAGCGCCGCTAAAACACTGTTGGCCGCAACAAAGCCTTTAAGGCCTTGCTGCTGCTCGGCGAGGTATGTCAGCGATAGATAGTCTGTCAGGCCGAAAGCGTACGCGGCGGCAAGACCGGCGACCAGAATTGCGATCGGAATGAGTTTGGCAAACGGAAAACTGCTTGGCTGAGGCTCGCCTGCAACGTTCTGTTTTGTTTCCGGCTTTTTCAACTTTATTTTTCCTGGACAATTGGAATTGGTGACTAGCACATGCGCTTTGGTCTGACTGCAATCAATGCAAAACCACCCGTTTCACCGCGTCTTGACCTTGCCGGGCGGACCGCTCACCGTTAATTGAACTCGTTGCGATCAAAGTTTTGGGCGAATGCGCTCCACTGATTGACTCAAATGCACCTTCATTCTATACGCCGCGCACGCTCGGGCCTGACCTCCCGGCGCGCGATGTATGTTGCGTGGCGTAAGGTCCAGTCGCTCCTGTTGTAAAAAACAGACCCAAGAAGGGCCGCACTCCGCGGTATTGAAACAAATGAAGCGCACCTACCAACCCTCGAAGCTTGTTCGCAAGCGCCGTCATGGCTTCCGCTCGCGGATGGCAACGACCGGCGGCCGCAAGGTCATCGCAGCACGCCGCGGTCGCGGCCGCGCCAAGCTTTCGGCTTGACGCCCTGTCCACCAGCCGGGATGTGAATCTTTTGGCCGGTGATATTCAAATCAAAAAAACGGGCCGCTTGAAAAAGCGGCCCGAGTTTCTTGCTGTGCGCAATGGAAAAAAATTGCGTGGCCCTCATTTCCTGATCGAACAGAACAAGCGCATTGACGGCGGGACGGAAGCACGGTTCGGACTGACGGTTTCCAAGAAGTGCGGCAACTCGCCGATCAGAAACCGGATCAAACGCCGTTTGCGCGAAGCAATCCGCCTCCATGCAGCCATCGACATGACGCCCGGGACTGACTATGTAGTCGTCGCAAGGCCCGAACTTGTCGGCCTGCCATTCCATCGCCTTGTGAGCGAATTGAAACAGCGACTGAAAAGCCGCCCGTGAAACCGGAACGACCCATGCAGAACAACCGTAATTTTTATGTCACCATTGCCCTGTCGGTACTTATCCTGATGGTCTGGCAGGTGTTCTACATGAACCCGAAGATCGAATCACAGCGCCAACAGGCGCAAATCGAGGCGCAGCGCGTCGCCGAACAGACCAAGCCCGCAGTGCAGAACGGCACTGCCGCCCCTGCTGACGCGAAAGCACCTGCGGGCACGGAAGCTGCACCGGCGACTGAGATAACCTTGGATGCGGCGCTGAAGCAGGATGGCCGCGTTGCTTTCGACACGCCAAGCCTTTCCGGGTCGATCAATCTCAAGGGCGGGCGCTTTGACGATGTGGTTCTGAAGAATTTCCGGGAAACTGTTGATGCCGGTTCGCCGAACATTCATTTGCTTGAACCCTCGCCCGTTCCACATGGTTACTTCGCCGAAATCGGCTACACCGGCGACGCGGCGTTCGGCGCACTGCCGGGCCCGGATACTGTCTGGACCGTTGAGGGCAATGCCAAGCTGACACCTGAAGCGCCGGTGATATTGGCATTTACCAACGACAAGGGCATCGTTTTCAAACGCACCATCGCCGTTGACAGCGAGTATCTGTTTACAGTTACGGACAGTGTGACCAATAGCGGCGCGGCCGATGTTTCACTGTTGCCGTATGGACGCGTGATCCGCTACCAAAAGCCGACCGGAACTTCTGTGTATGTGCTGCATGAAGGCGGCATCGGGTATGATGAGACAAGTGGGCTGACCGAAGCAAAATTTGCCAAGCTGGAAAAAGACAAGGAAGTCAAACCCGCCAAGGGCACTGCTGGATGGCTCGGCTTCACCGACAAGTATTGGGCTGCTGCGCTGATCCCGTCCAACAAGGCCGGCTATCAGCCTCGTTACTCCTATTTTGAAGACGGTCGCACCCGCTATCAGGCCGACTATCTTTCAGATGCGCTCTTGGTGAAAGCTGGAGAAACGCAAAGCGTTGAGACGCGCTTCTTTGCCGGTGCCAAGGAAGTTGCGGTTATCAACGCATATCGCGAAAAGAACAGCATTCCGCGCTTCGATCTGATGATCGACTGGGGTTGGTTCTATTTTCTGACCAAGCCAATGTTTCTATTGATGGATTGGCTATACAAACTGATTGGCAATTTCGGCCTTGCTGTCATGGCGACCACCGTCATTATCAAGCTGCTGTTCTTCCCGCTTGCAAACAAGTCCTATGTGTCGATGGCACACATGAAGACCGCCCAGCCGAAAATGCAGGAAATCAAGGAAAAATACGCCGACGATCGGCAGAAGCAGCAGCAGGCGATGCTGGAACTTTACAAGACCGAAAAGATCAACCCGATTGCGGGTTGCTGGCCGGTGCTGTTGCAGATCCCTGTTTTCTTCGCGCTGTACAAGGTCATCTATGTCACCATCGAAATGCGCCACGCGCCGTTCTATGGTTGGATCAAAGACTTGTCGGCGCCGGACCCCACGTCATTCGTCAATTTGTTTGGTCTGCTGCCATTCGATGCCCCGCATGTGTTGATGATTGGTGTGTGGCCGCTTTTGATGGGCGTTACCATGTTCTTGCAGATGCGCATGAACCCGACGCCCCCGGACCCGACGCAGGCCGCGATCTTCACCTGGATGCCGGTCATCTTCACGTTCATGATGGCCACTTTCCCGGCAGGCCTTATTATCTACTGGGCGTGGAACAACACGCTGTCGATCCTGCAACAGGGCTACATCATGAAGCGCAATGGCGCGAAGATCGAGCTTTGGGACAATCTGGTTGGCTTGTTCAAGAAGAAGCCGGCTGCCACTTGAGCTGGCTCCCCCGACATTTCGAAGCCCCGCTTTGGCGGGGCTTTTTTGTTTCCCCAATCACCGGTAAAACCATTTCATGACCGACGCTGCAAAACCAGAACAAAGCACCAGCCAGAACATATTGTTCGCCCGCCCTTGGATTTTCGTCAAGGGTGTTCCGTCCATGCGGTTCCTGCCGCCGGAAGGGCCGCCGGAGATTGCGTTTGCGGGGCGCTCGAATGTCGGCAAGTCGTCACTGATCAACGGGATCACCGGACAGAAGGGACTGGCGCGCACGTCGAACACGCCGGGCCGGACGCAGGAGCTGAATTTCTTCGTGCCTGACGGCTATTCCGGCTCCATGGATGATTTGCCGCCAATGACGCTGGTGGACATGCCCGGCTATGGTTATGCCGAAGCGCCGAAGGATCAAGTCGACAAGTGGACAGCGCTGGTGTTCAGCTATTTGCGAGGGCGTGTTTCACTCAAGCGGGTGTTTCTGCTGATTGACGCAAGGCACGGCATCAAGAAAAATGATGAGGATGTGCTGTCGCTGCTCGACAAGGCGGCCGTGTCCTATCAGATCGTTTTGACAAAATCGGACAAGCTGCACGAATCCAAAATCGCACCGCTGGTTGCCGAAACGCTTGAGAAAATCCGCAAAAGACCGGCAGCGTTTCCGGAAGTGATTGTGACATCGTCAGAAAAGGGTCTTGGCATGCAGCATCTTTACGCTGCCATCTTCAAGGCGATTGACGAGAGCCCGGTCACACGGCAGCCGGAAGTGTGAACGAAACACACAGGCCCCCAAGTGCTGATTTTGAAAATTCCATGCTGGAGCCATAGGCTTCGAGAATATCTGCAACCAGACTGAGACCGAGGCCTGCACTGCCCGCCGATTGGTCAAGGCGCGTTCCACGCTCGGCGAGGCCTGCCATTTGGTCCTCGGGCACACCGGGACCATCGTCTGTCACTTCGATCCTGACACCATGACCACTTGGTAGAGCCGCAACGCGTATTTGCGAATTTGCCGCGCGTGATGCGTTTTCCAGAAGGTTGCCGAACAAATCATTCAGGTCATCCGGATCGATAACGACGGCCAATTCCGGTGTTGCATCGACAGTAAATGTCTTGTTCTCACCTTGCGGCGTGCGAACCAATGTGCGGATGACAGCGTTTGCGGCAGCCACCACCGGAATTGGCTTATAACGCACACGGGAATTGCGGATGCGGGAGCGTGCGAGTTCGCGCTCGACAATGTCGCGCATACGCTTAGCGATTTCACCGATGTCGTCGGCAACCTCATGCTGACCCGCTTTGCGCAAACGCATTATATCGCTGGCAAGTGCTGTCAGCGGTGTCTTCAAACCATGCGCAAGATCTGCGGCACGATCGCGGGCGCGCGTCAGCGAGGCCTCCTGCGCATCCAACAGCTCATTGACCTCGCCGACCAGTGGCTGGATTTCCGTGGGCACGTCGGCTGACAAGCGTTTGGCATCGCCCGAGCGGATGGCTCGAATGCCGTCACCGATGCTGGTAACAGGTTTAAGGCCTTCACTCACCTGCCACCAGAGCCCGGCCAGCAGGAGCAATCCGAGCAAGGCGACGGCCGGCACCAGGTCCAGCGCGAAACCTGTTTTCAAAGCTTCAAGTTCGGCCATGTTGATGGCCACTGACAACGTAACCGGATGGTCTTCCTTGCCATTCGATAGAATGATCCTGCGTTCGTGAACAAGTATGCTGTTACCATCGGGACCGCTGGAAATATGGCGATGCGTTTCGCCGGGCAGCAAAACATCATCGGGTAAAGACAGATCCGCGTCCCATAAGGAAACTGAGCGAATTCGCGCCTTTTTGGTCTCGTCATAGACTTGCCAGTAAAGACCACCATAAACCTTTTCAAAGCGGGGATCGGTCGGCTCACTGTCCAGTTGCAGCGCGCCGTCAGCACCAAACAACAGATTGCCCGCAAGTTGGAGAATGTGCGTATCAAGCTCCTGCCCGATGCGCCGCTCCACGTGCCGGCCAAAGAGGGTGACAAGGCCGACCGCCGAAACAATCATGGCAACTGTGACTGCCATGGCCGCCAAGGCGAGCAGTCTCAGCCTGAGAGAATTGAGCTTCAATCTCATCAGGCGCTGGCTGCAAACATGTAGCCGAACCCGCGCCGTGTTTCGATCATAGCTGAACCGAGCTTGCGCCGGACACGACCAACCAGAACTTCAACTGCATTGGATTCGCGTTCAAAATGCTCGGCCTGCAAATGTTCGGACAACTCCTGCTGTGAAACGATACGGCCGACATTGTGCATCAGATAAGAAACCAGGCGAAACTCTTGAGGCGAGAGATTGACCGGCACACCGTTTTTGGTAACGCGCATCAATTTTGGATCCAGTGTCACATTGCCGACAGTGATCGTCGCGGCAGCATGGCCAGCACTGCGTCGCAGAATTGCGCGCAGGCGAGCCAGCAGTTCTTCAATTTCGAATGGTTTGGGCAAATAATCGTCGGCGCCTGCATCAATGCCTTCGACGCGCTCGGTCCAGCTGCCACGCGCTGTCAACACCAATATCGGGAACGTTCGTCCTGCCGCACGCCACTTTTTCAAGATGGCCAAGCCATCCATTTTCGGAAGGCCAAGATCCAGAATGACGGCTGCATAGTCTTCGGTGTCACCGCGAAACCAGGCTTCCTCGCCGTCGCTTTCTGTCTCGATCAGATAACCGGCAGCTTCAAGTCCGGTTCTGACCAGATCTCTGATCTTCTTGTCATCTTCAACGAGGAGGAGCTTCATTCGTCGTCGTCTCCTGCCCGATCGATGGGCAGAGCGGTGCGCGCATCCAGGTAGAGTTCGTGCCTGTGACCATGTGCGTCCAGAAAGAATATTTCATACACCGGAATGCCATCAAGCTGTTCAAACTTGGCTTTGATCACTTCGCCGTCAATCAATTTGGAGGCCTTGACCATGACATCGGCAAGCGCGAGGAACTTGCCGCTGCGCGCGCCTTCGTAGGCTTCTTCTGCTTGATCATGATCACGCTCAACGCCAGACTCGTCATCTGCAAACGCCGGCAGCGGCGCTGCTGCGATAAATGAAAAGAGAATGAGCGGGACCAAAACGCGGAACATGGTGCCTTATCGCAGGTTAAACATGACAGAAAGCTGACAGTTCAATACAGCCTTGTGCCATGCAAAATTTGCCAAGACCAGATCAAGCCGAATTGAGTGATATCGGCAAAAAAAGCCAGGCACCACAAGTGCCCGGCTTTTTTGGATAAGAAATCTTGTTGTCAGGCGGCGTCCGGCTTGAATGTCAGCGCGATGCCGTTCAGGCAATGGCGCTTTCCGGTGGGCTGTGGGCCATCATCGAACACATGGCCGAAGTGGCCGCCACAGCGGCGGCAATGGATTTCGGTTCGGCTTGAGAAGAGCGACGTGTCTTCCTTGTTGCCGATCGCATCTTTCAAGGATTCATAAAAACTCGGCCAGCCAGTGCCGCTATCGAACTTGGCGTAGGAACCGTAAACCGGCAAATCACAGCCGGAGCAATGGAAATTGCCGGTACGGTGTTCATCCAGAAGTGCACTTGTGAACGGGCGTTCGGTGTCTTCCTTGCGCAACACCTGAAACTGCGCTTCCGATAATATCTTGCGCCATTCTTCATCGGTTTTTTCGATCTCGAATGTACCTTCAGCAGCGCTCGAATTGCGCACAAAACCGGATCGAAATCCAAACATTGCGGGTATCGCAAGTGCTCCAAAAGCGAGCACTGTGGTGGACAGAAATTTGCGGCGGTTCATGGAAAACCTCTTGGTGAAATGCCGTCCGCAGGACGGACCCTGCGGACGGCGAGCAGCACTGGTATGGAGGTGTTATACCGGCACTGCCAGTTCAACCGGAAATCACGACTTCGGCAGAAGAACCTTGTCGATGACGTGAATGACGCCGTTCGACTGTTCGACATCGGCGATGGTCACGTTGGCAACGCCACCGGTTTCATCGGTTACAGTTACCTTGCCGCCATCGGCCTTCAACGTCAGCTCACAGCCGCCAACGGTCTTGACCTTGTGCGCGCCGCCATCATCCATCACCATTTTGGTGACGGCATCGGACATCGCCTTGGCAGGAATGACATGGCAGGTCAGGATTTTGACGAGCATGTCCTTGTTTTCCGGCTTCAGGAGTGTGTCGACAGTGCCGGCTGGGAGCGCGTCAAAAGCTGCGTTAACCGGCGCGAAAACCGTAAACGGTCCCTTGCCCTGAAGGGTTTCTACCAAACCGGCAGCCTTGACGGCGGCGACGAGTGTGGTGTGATCCTTGGAGTTCACTGCATTTTCGATGATATTCTTGTCAGCCAGCATCGGTGCGCCGCCAACCATCGGGTTTTCAGCAAATGCTGCTGTGGAAAGGGCGATTGCGCCGGCGATTGTTGACAGGAAAATGGATTTCTTGAACATGGGGGAATACTCCTCGTTGTGAACTTTGCCCTGCAATTGCGAGGGTCTGATGAGAAACGGGCGAGTATGGAAAATAGTTTCAAAACTATTTCAGATTTTTTCAGAATAGAAATTTCCCTGTAAAATCAATTACCTGATATCAGGACACGGTCGATGACTTCGATCATTCCATTGGATTGGGCAACATCGGCAGCGGTAATTTCGGCAGCGATGCCATCTTTGCCGGAGACAAAGAGCTTGCCGTCTGTCCGGCTGACGGTCAGTGGACAGCCGCCAAGTGTTTCAATTGTCACTGACTGGCTTTCTTCGACCAAGTCCATCAAACGTTTTCCTGCCGACGCATTCCCGGCGATGATGTGGCAGGCCAAAACGCGTGCCATCTGGTCCCTGTTCACATGTTCAAACAGGCGCTTGCCGTAGGCTTCAGGCAATGCGGTAAACGCGTCATCGTCAGGGGCAAAGACAGTAAACGCGCCATGTTTCATCAATGGCTGCTCCAAATCGACCAGTCTGATTGCCTTAACAAGCGTGCGATGTGTTCTGGAATCGAGGATGTTTGAAAGGATCGATCGGCTGGAATACATCACTGACTGGCCGATCATGCGGATTTCTTCAGCGCCAGCCGCCGACTGCATGGCAAGAAATATTGCAAGGACAAGAGCCGTCTTCATGCGCATGTCGATGAACCTTTGTTCAAAGGTTTTTGTTCTACGGATTCTACGCCCATGCCGGGCACATTCAAATCACGATTTCAGGATCGTCAGACCGCTTTTGAGACACCGACTGCGATGACCGGGCCGGTGGCAGTGCCGGTTGGCGAGCCGCCGATGGGTTCGACAGACACTGCGAAGGCGTCTCCTGCATTGATGCGGGCAACCATTTCCGGTTTGATTTTGAGTGTCACTGACTCGGCATCCGGTACGACGCCCATCGATTCAGGTTTTGAACTGCCATCAACAAACCAGAGTTCGTAATCGCGGTCAGTGCCTTTTTCGGCCTTGAGGCGGGTGACACGGATTTCGTCTGACCCGGGTTCATAAAAGGCAACAAAGCGCACTTCGCCGGTATCGGCCTGCATGGGTGCAACGATCGGAATGACTTTGGCAACCTGCGGATTGGTGCGCAGGAACTCCGGCACAACGACGAACGCAGCGAGTGCCAGCGAGGCAAGTGACAGGCCGCGCCAGAAAGCAAGGCTTTGGAACAGTCCGGGGGCCTTCACCCCTGAAGGCGCAAACAGGCGCTTGTCCAGCGCAGCTTTCACCTTCGGCGGCGGCGCAACTGTCACATACGCGTCATCAAGTGGTGCCAATATTTGCTGCCAGCCGTCGACCATTCTGGCGAAAGCGCGCTCGCTTTCAATGCGTGCCTCTACAAAACGGCGCGCAGATACATCAAGCACGCCGAGCACATACTCAGCAGCAAGGAGATCATCGCCACCTTCCGGCATCATCTCGTTTTCCGCGCCGCTCATCGCTCCAGACACTCTTTCAATTTCAAAAGGCTGCGCCGCAGCCATGTTCGCATGGTGTTAAGCGGCACATCAAATCGCACCGCCAATTCTTCATAGGACCGGCCTTCCACATAAGCCAGCTTGACGGCATCTGCCTTGCCTTGGTCCAGTTCCTGCATGCAGCGGTCAATGCGCCGGCCTTCGCCGCTGTTGACTGCCTGACGCTCTGGATCCGGGGCTGTGTCGGCAATATCATAGGCTTCGTCAATTGGCTGCGCGGGTTTTTGACGCGAGCGAATGCGATCAATGGCGTGATTGCGGGCAATGGCACACAGCCAGCCGAGCGCGGACGCATCACTTTGCGCATAGCGGTCGGCACGGGACCAGATTTTCACGAACACTTCCTGCAGCGCATCTTCGGCTTCGCTCCTTTCAGAAAGAATACGAAGACAGACGCCAAAAAGTTTCGGAGCGGCAACAGCATAAAGCCGGTCAAACGCCGCCCTGTCCTTGAGCGCAATGCGCGGCAGCAAGGAGGAGAGTTCGTCAGCGCTCATTTACAACCCGGTATTTTCAACTGCATCCAAACACAATCCACTTTGAGAGATGGCAATGCAAGGCGCAAAATCAAGATTACAATTTCATGTATGACCAACATTGCCAACAGATTGGCCTTCAGGCAATTCGGTGAGGAAATCGACTGTGTGACAAAGCACTGTATCGCCGTTGAGCAGCATGACGCCATAGGCGGGCGGCTCGGCAATCGCGAGCGAGGAATCGACTGTGACCAAATCAAAGGGCATTTGATCAACCAAGCTCTTATAGACCGTTGCCGGAATGCCGTTCCATGAGATGCTGATGGAGCGATGAACGTGGCCGCAGACAATCTGGCGCACGTCGTGGCCTTTCAGGCAAAGGCGGAATTCCTCGTGATTGTGCAGCTTTATGCGGTCCATTCCCGGAAAATGGGTGTCGAATGGCGGATGATGCATGAAAATGACGACAGGTCTGCCCGCCGCGCCCGCCAAGGCTTCGCGAAGAAAATCGAGGCGCTTTGCACAGAGAAATCCCGCATGACTTTCGGGGTAATTGTATGGAGGACCGTTGAGCGGGTCGAGACCGATCAGGCGGTAGCCACTGATATCATATGCAAACTGCACGAAACCGTTTTCATCCACCGGGTTTTCCGGAAAGGCCCCGACAAAATTTTCACGCAGGTCATGATTTCCGACCAGAATTTTAAGTGGAATTGTAAGGCCGGACAAAACTCGCTTCAGCGTTGCGTAG
>JANMEX010000371.1:0-13391 GCA_031377485.1 Phyllobacteriaceae bacterium | reverse complement strand
CCCCGGACCATCAATGCCGTAAGCCCAATGCAGGCCGGTGTTGAACCACTGCGGCGAATTCGGCGCGACCATCTGGGCGGCGAGCATATAGGCGAGCTCGTCGCGGAACGCGGCGGCATCAGCCTCGGATTTGAAATAGCCGCCCTTCCAGCCCCAATAGGTCCATGTGCCGGACAGACGATCGAACACCTGACGGGCATCCATTTCCGAGCCATAGCGCTCGTTTTCCGGCAGCTTGGACAGTGCCTCTTCATCGGCAACCGACCGCCACAGGAACGACGGAACAGAGTTTTCCTCGACCTTCTTCAGCCGCGCGGGAACACCGGCCTTGCGGAAATATTTCTGCGCCAGAATATCGGCGGCAACCTGCGAGAACTGCGCGGGAACGGCAATATTTTCGAGGCGGAACACAATGGAACCGTCCGGATTGCGGATTTCGCTCGTTGCCTGACGAAACTCAAGGCTCGCGTACGCAGACTGGCCGTCTTTTGTGAATTTCCGCTCGAAGTGCATAGTGTTAGTCCCCAACGTTAATATCTAGATTTAGTGTCCTGCGGGCGGTGCATCCTAGCACCACCCGCCGGCCACGGCCCGCCAAAACCGGAATGATCATTAAAGACCGATCCGGCTCCCCGAATTCCACATGCAATACACAGGCTGTCCACAGGACGGCTGCCTCTGCCATCGCACTTTTAACCACGTTTTTGTGATTCTGCCTTTGAAGGCTCATCACGTTATCTAGTGGCTAGTTTCCCTGCAAACACTAAATATAGTATTAACAGATCGTTTCTGCAATTGTTTCAGTTTTACCCATGTCGAATATGCGCACACCAAAACCCCACACGGAAATGCCTTTGAAAAAGACATGCCGTGAATTGAAGAGCTGCACTGAGCTTGGGAAAACCGGCCAGGAAACAACACCCCGGCGACGCCACTACGCAACGTGTGTGCACTTAAAAGCGACTCGCAGCGTTCCGTCAAGGCTTGTGTTTGCTTATGCGGCAAACAACAATATCTTGTGTGCAGGCATGTGGATAACGGGGAGAACTTTCAGGGCGAGCTTTGCTTCAAAAATTCCGCCGCCTCATTTCCGCATCGAACAATCGCATTGCATTGAACAGCAAAAAGGCGGGACCAGCCCGCCTTGTTCGCTTAAATATAGGGGTTTGACCGCCTGCCTATTTCTTTGCTGGCTTTTTCACCGGGCCAGCGACCATTTCCGCCGCCTTTGCTTCCTCGGCGGCGAGTTGGTCAGCGCTTTTCGGAGACGTGTCTACCAGCGACGTGACTTTGCCCTTGGCATTCAAAGTGCAGACGGCATCACGGCTGTCAACTTTGAGCATGACTTGCGTTTCTTTACCTGCGGCATTGGACGAGACGGCAATGACGCGGTCCGGATCCATGAAGTATTTTTCCCCCGCAGCCTCTTGGCAAGGTACAGCCAGATTTGCGTCAACGGCAGGAGCAGCAGGAGTGACCGAATACCCATCGCCAGTCGTTGTGCAGCCAACAAGCGCAGCTGAAAAAATCACCACAGCGGATTTGGCTGCAAACTTGGCAAGAAACACGTAACGCATGATCACCCTCAGAAAATTCGCAAATTTAAACTCATGATTACAGACACTCATATCGGCCCACCAAATTTTGTCGAGGGGGATTGGAAGGCCGGGCCTGTGGATAACCGCTGCGTGTGTATGAAAAGCAACATATGAGGATATGAAACTATCCGCTCTTGACAAACATCCAGTTGAGCACAAGCCGCCAGTCAGTCATGCGCACCGGCGTGCCATGTGTGCCACTGTCAAAACGGTGCATCATCACGCGACCTTTGCCGCCGGCTTTGCGCAAGCCATTCGCAAAATCCTCCATCGTGGCAATTGGTGATGTGACATCATTGGTGCCGTGACCGATGAAGACCGGCATTCCTGCCTTAAACGCTGCTGAACCGGCAAATGCGGCATCAGGAAATGAGCCGAGAAACAGCATGCCCGCCAGATGCGGCGAAAGATCTCCGAAATTTGCAATCCGATGGCAAAGAAAGCCGCCCATGGAGCCGCAGGCTATGAAAATTTTGGCATGTGGAGATCGAGCACGGAAAACATCCAGAATGGCTTTGACTTCGTTTGCACCCCGGTCGTCGAATGTTGAAAAGTCCGGTGTGAGGTAAAGCCCGCCGTTCAGGACGGCCAAATTGCGGATTCGGTTGAAATTGCCACCGAAAGTATAGTCGTTGGACCCTTGGCGGCGATTGCCGCCCTGCCCGTGCAGATAGACAAGAATGAAAGCGGCGTTGTCCTGAACACCGGTGGCAATGGTGCGCAGAACGCCTGCTGGTGCCTCGATCTTCAGGTCTTCTTCAGCCTTGCGCACGCCAAGTGAAACCCAAGCCCGCTTGACACGCCGCTCCGGAACCTCATCACGCGCGTTGATGTCACGCATTTCATCGTAGGCGATGGTGAGATCAAGCGGATTGGAAGCATCGCCGATGTAGCCGGGATAAGCAAATTCGGTGTCTTTATAGGACGACAGCTCAAGTGCCGCTGCCGTCAAGACAGCCGAAAACAACGTTGCGAAAACGAAAATGGCAAAAATAAAAACACGGATCATCCAAATGCAATGCCACCGCCGCACAAAAGGCGCAAGCAGCTCACGCGATTGGCGAAGAAGAAGTGTAGTGCTCGTTCGAAGAATTATATGACTTGACCCGCTAACCTATTGCCAAGACACGATCACTCGCATCTTACGACCACGATGCCTTGATAATAGCCGGTTGGAAATGCACTGCCCGTTCGCGTGGCAACCAAATGCGTGCTTATCCTCGTGTAGGAAAGCCCGGAGGGCAAGGCAATTGGGTTGGTCCCGGGGCGCTCAGCAAAGTTGAGCCCAAGCAGCAGGCTTGTACCGGAAAAAAACGATTGGATCGACGTACCGGTTGTCCCGCCGGTCGGCGAAGCCGTGAAAGTCGGAAATGTGGTGGCTGACACGTTATAGGTACCAAAGGCTAGAACATCGGCGATGCCATCCAAACCGCCTGCAATTTTTGAAGACAAGGTTTTGTAGTCGGCACTGACGCCAAAGCGCCCGTTTTGCCGGACTGTGATGCTGCAAGTGGCAGGAGTATCAATCGTTCCCTGAAAGGTCACGCCGTTTGTCACCGCGCACGCTTGTGAAGGAGCGAAAGACACTGAAACAAGTGATATCAACGCAAATCCATGTTTCCGCAGCTTTGCGGCACACATGCGCATACATGACAATTCGCCGAATTTTATGCGGTCCGGCATAAGGCTATTCGCACCTCAAGGTCACTGTGCCTTGATAGTAACCCTGCGGATACGGTGAGCCGGTGCGGGTGGCGACAAGATTGATTGTCACACGAGTCCGCGATAGCCCGTTTCGCAGTGTCACCGGAACATTGCCATTCTGTTCGCCAAATGTGGAACCTTTAAGAATACTGCCACCTGAAAACCACGACTGGGTGGTAACGCCCGTGTTGCCGCCCGTCGGATATGAAGTCAGTGTTGGCACGGCGATGGCAGAAATATTGTAGGCATGGTTCGAGCGCACATCAGCGACTGCGGAAACCCCACCTGCGAGCTTTGACGACAACTGCATCTTGTCCGCGCGAACCCCGAAGACGCCGTCATTGACGACGGTGATCACACACTGGTTGGCTGTCGTAACATTGCCTGTGAAAACAACATCGCCTGTGACAGCAGAAGCTGGGTTCAGACCGAAGATGGTTGAAATCGCAATTGCAATAAATGCAATCTGGCTGGCGCGCACTTGCGCCATGCGAGGCTGCGCCATCTTGCGCGCTCCGCTGTCCAAATCCATTTTTGCCCGCTCTGTCTTCATCTTTTTTTCTTGTTTCGTGTCCCGCTTATTCGCACCGCAAGATCACCGTTGCCCTGTAGTTTCCGGCCTTAAACGACCCTCTTAATTTCTTGGCTTCCAAATGCAGTTCGACATTCGTAAGCCCCCTTTTCAGTTTCACGCGGCTGTCGCCAGGCGTCAGCGCGAAATTCGTAACTCCATGGCCGGTAAACTGCGTCGAAAACTCAACGTCGTCGTTCCCGCCCGAAGGAGAGATTGCAAACCCGGACGGCCTGTCAACCGAAACGTAGTACGAGCCGTTAGTCGTCACCACGTCGGCCAGCCCGGGCATTCCCGGATTGATCAATGACGACAACTTGGTCGCTCCGACATTTTGAACCATGTTGCCATTTTGGTTCACAATGATCTGGCAGGACTGCTTCTCGGCAGCCGGAGCCTGAATAATCGGAGCAACCCCGAAATCCGCTTTTTGTGCGCTTGCCTGCGTTGCGGCAAGCAGACAGGCCACGCTTCCGAAAGCGGCGATGCGCCAACGGCCAAGCGGCAAAATCATCCTGCACCGCCGTCCAATCCGTCAGTGCTCCAACCTTCCTGATCCCAGCCGGCTTTGCCAACTTTCTTATTGGCGGCTGCCTTCTTCTTTTTTGCCGGAGCTTCAACCACAACCGGCTCGTCGACCGAGGCTTCGACAACCTCCGCAACCTTCTTTTTCTTTTTCGAAGGTTTCTCCGGCGCTACGGTTTCTGCAACGGCTTCTTCAACCGGCGCCGCGTTTTCAAGTGAACTTGTTTCAGTGCTGTCGATCTCGGAGTCCTGGGTGCGGCCCATACCGGCCTTGGCCAACTCAAGTTCCAGCTTCAGCCGTTCAATTTCGAGCTCATAAAGCGAGCTGCAATTCAGGCGCTTCGGCGCTCTGCCGAGCGGGACGACAACGCGCCCGTAATAGGCATTGTCATTAGACGAACTTTGTTTGCCGATGACACCGACATCAAGATACGCACCGTTGCCACCGACAGCGGACCGGCACGAGGTTCCGTCAGCTGCGCGGACTTCATCGGTGCCGGAAGGCAACGTGACGCCCGGGAGTGAGAACCCTGCGTTTTGTGTGGTGTCCTCAGCCAATGACGGCGTCAGGAAACCGAACAGTGCAACAGCCAGCGCCCCGGCTGCTATTGCACTCTTGTACCCAAGAACTTGCCGCATATCTGTGCCTTTATGTTACTCGTTTTCCCCGGAAACGGTATCGACTCCGCGCAAACGCGGATCTTGCGCTGGGTGTTTCCATCAAACGGGATCAACACATTGACCGGACGCGATGAATTTCCACCAAGCGTGAAGGACGGAGGCGAAACCCGCGCCTTCACCGGATTGAAATCCTGATCATAGACGCGGATCTCAATGCGGATTCTGTGATTGTAAGGGTTGGCCGGGAACACCCGGACCGCAAAATTGTCAGTATAGCTCGACACGGTTCCCCGCATCGGAGACAGCGCCTGCGCTGAAGCCCCGAAAGGCAACAGCGCAAGTGCAAACGCAGCAGCGCACACACTTTGAATGAATTTTGATTGTGTATTCACAGACATTATTTTCCCCAAAGTGCTGTGCGCAGATCAGATTATTCGCAACGAAGAACGACGACGGCTGCGTAGGTACCGGTCGGGAAAGAACCCGAAGATTTGGTTGCCGACATGTTGACCGTTACGTTTGATACGCCAGTGTTCAGCGGACGGGCGCCAGTGCCAGAGGCAAGTGTCGTCGCGCCGGCTGTTGCATAGTTGGCGGCAAACGTAACGTTAGTGCCGCCGCCAACAGGTGCGGTCGTGAATGCAGCAGGTGCATTTACGTTCACCGAGTAGGCTGCCGATGTTGCGGTGATGATTGCTGTACCAGCAGCACCAGCACCTGTGGAAGACGACAGAACAGTCTGGCCGACGTTGGTATCGAGCACACCGGCCGGGCCGACAGCGATCGTGCAGGTGTTGTTGACGACAGCGTCAAACTGGACATCGCCAGTGACAGCATACGCCGGGAGCGGTGCAGCCATTGCAGCAGCCAGAACCGCAAATTTTACAAAATTCTTCATTTCCCTGTTTCTCCGTTTTGCCATTTTTTTTTGGCATTTTGCTTGCAGCGTTTATCTCGAACCGGAACCGCCGTTTGCCCCCATGGCCCACACACAATCCTGCTCAGACAACCGGTTACTACCACGTCGAGTATTTCGGGCTGATTAAGTTGAATGGTTAACTCGTTGTGAACATTTAAAATTTTAGAATTTTTGACGTATTGACAGCCAAAATCGGGCTATTGTTCTTAAAAATATATTACTGCTTAATATACCTAAACTTCCTATAGGTAAGATAATTGACATATGATGGGTATTGAAACGTGCATTCCAAACAATTTGACGATATTGATAAAAAAGAACATTCATTTCAGCATGAATAGATGTTTTTATATCGGGAACACAGAATTTATGTCCAAAAAGACTTCAAATAATCCAGCGGTCATTCTTAGACGTATCGTGTGATCGAGAAATGCATGATCGTGGGAGTGCCCGCGCCAATTACATAAGTTTTCGAATGACATTCAAAAGTTGAAACCAATGCACAAAAAAGCCGACCTGCCGGAAAAGCCATGCGAAAATTGCAAACGACCGATGGTTTGGCGCAAATCCTGGGCAAAAAACTGGGATCAGGTAAAATATTGTTCGGATCGGTGCATGGCAGAGGCGAAAAAGGTGCGGATCAGTCAGAAAGCACCCCGCCTGCAGCCTTGAGCGCATCCGGTGTATCGACATCCAAACTCGCCGCTTCGCCAATTTCGATATCAATAACCTGACCAGCAAACCCTTCGACGATAGCACGGGCGCCCATGTCGCCCGTGAGCCGCGAGACTTGCGGGAATACCGAACGTGGCAAAATAACCGGATTGCCGCGCTTGCCTGCATGGGTGGCGCGGACAATGGCCGCCCCGCCGGACGATGCGAAAGCACTTGCCATTTTGGCGACGGCATCAGGTGTAACACCGGGCATATCTGCAAGATGGATAAGGACCCCATCACAGTCAGCAGGAAGTGCAGCAACACCGGTGCGCAGGGACGAGGACAACCCATCGGCGTAGTCGGGGTTATAAACCGTGGTTACCCCAGCGCCGGCAAGCAGGTTTTTCATACGATCCGCGTCATGACCTAGCACCACCAAAGGCGCACCAAAGCCGCTCGAACTGAGCACGGCTGCCGATCGAACGATGAGCGGCTGGCCATCGAACTTTGCCGCAAGCTTGTGCGAGCCACCCATACGCGAGGAACGGCCAGCTGCGAGCAGAAGACCGCAAAGCTTTGGCTGGCGTTTGACTGGCTCACTTTCGCGCGGACGGGGACGCGTTTCAATTTCCATCAAAAGCCCGCCGACACCCATTCCGGAAAAGTCTCGGGCGGTGACTTCAATACCGCACAATACCCTGTCCAAAATCCAGTCAAAGCCATTCTCTTTCGGGCTGCGCGCGCAACCGGGCGCACCAATGACCGGAACACTGCCGAGCTTGCCCAGAACCAGCAGGTTGCCCGGATCTACGGGCATCCCGACCTGGACAACCTGTCCACCCGACAACCGTATGCCCTCTGGGATCACATCCAGCGGATCAACGACGGCGGATGCGCCAAAGACTATGATCAACTCAACGCCTTGTTCATGAAGTTTCCCGATCGCCTGCGCGACAGAAAATTCATCATGCTGGACGCGCACTTCTTCCACAATTTTCGAGCCGGATCGCGCCAGACGCGCCGCCAGAATGCGGGCTGTCTTATCCATGATTTCAGGCTTGAGCGCGGGTAGCATGGTGGCGACAAGACCGACGCGTTTCGGCTGAAAAGGCTCGACCCGAAAAATCGGGGAATCATATTGTTTTGCCGATGCCATGGCATTTGCAAGCGCAACCTCCGGCACCGCGAACGGGATGATTTTGACAGTTGCGACCATCTGCCCGCGCGTGACAGGCGCAAATTCGGCAAGGGTTGCAATGGTGATGGCTGGATCAATCCGGTTTGCGGCATCGATCGCTGCCTTGTTGACGACGAACAGACCATCAACCAGAGAATGGATATTGACACGGCCCGTTGCAGCGCCAGCCAGGCGGACGGACGGATGACCGGTAACTTTCGCCAAACGTGTCGCAGCCTCATCCTCAGCAACGTCGCCGGTTTCAAGCCGGGCAACGATCACGGATGAAACGCCGGCAGCGCTCAGTGTGTCCAATTCTGACTGGTGAAGCTGTGTGCCTTTCCTGAACCGAACATTTCCAGCCTGCACGGCATGGGCAAGGTAAGAGCCGCTCGCTTCAGTCAAGGGAACCGACCCAAATTTCAACGGGATGCTCCGCCAAGATCGCGCTTGCGAAATGCCTGAATGATTTCCGCCAAGGTTGCCACCGCAATTTCCGCGGGACTGGCGGCGCCGATGTCGAGGCCGATGGGCGCAGCAATCCGGGCTAGTCTGTCTGCGGTAACGCCTGAAGCGGCAAGGCGCTCCAGTCGCTTGGCATGGGTCTTCTTCGAGCCCAGCGCGCCGACATAAAAACAATTGGTTTCAAGTGCGGACTTGATCGGGAAATCATCGACCTTCGGGTCATGCGTGACGGCAACCAACGCGGTGTATGCGTCCAGCGGGTGATCTTTCAGCACAATTTCCGGCCACTCGGCATGAAGCTTGAAACCGCCAAACCTTTCAGGCGTGGCAAAAGCCGTGCGGGGGTCGATGATTTCCAAATCATACCCGGCCACTGCTGCCATTGGCGCGAGTGCTTGGCTGATATGCACGGCACCGATCACGACAATACGCGGCGGCGGGACGTGGACATTGATGAAGAACGATGCACCGTCAGCTTCAACCATACCCGACTTGCCGGACAGGAACGCGTTGCGCAGCGCCTCGCCCAAATCACCACCGACAGCATCACTTTCGCGAACCACCCGGTCGCGCTCACCGGAAAGATCAGTGACCAGCGCCACAGCACGACGGGCATTGCGCTCGGCATTCAGCTTTTTGAGATTCAGCGGTTCCATCAGCCCACCCGCTCGACGTAGACCTTGATGCGGCCGCCGCAGGAAAGGCCGACACGCCAAGCGGTCTCGTCCGCCACGCCAAATTCAAGCATGCGCGGCTTGCCATCGGCGATAACGTCCATGGCTTCCGACACCACAGCCCCTTCGACACAGCCACCGGAGACGGAACCGTGGAAATTTCCATCCTCGTCAATGATAAGATGTGAACCGACAGGGCGCGGGGCGGAGCCCCAAGTTTCCATAACTGTAGCTATCGCGACTTCCTTGCCCTCACCCATCAGTTTTTCAGCCATAACCAAAGGGTCAAGGACTTCATTGGCCAAATTGGCTTCCATATTCACCTCCATCACGCACTCCGTTTCAAAGCGTCAAGCCATCGGCGCGGGTCCGTATCATCCGCGCTTTTAGCACCAAGTGATTGGCAAAGATCGCTCATCGCATTCAAATTGTGAACGGCGCGCAATTCGTCAACATGCGGCAGCATGGCTTTGACACCGCGCGCACGCGCCTCAAAACCTTCAAAGCGCAGCAACGGATTGAGCCACACCAAACGGCGACAGGATTTGTGCAGGCGCTCCATGGCTTGCGACAATCCGGCAACATCGTCGCGTTCAAGTCCATCGGTGATCAGCAACACAACAGCACCCTGCCCCAAGACACGGCGTGACCATTTGCGGTTAAACTCGTGCACGGCTTCGCCAATGCGCGTACCGCCAGACCAATCTTTGACAAGGCCCGAACACAGATCCAACGCCTCGTCCGGATCGCGGTACCGCATTTGCCGGGTGATGTTAGTCAGGCGCGTGCCAAACAGAAACGTGTGTACGCGGCGCCGGTCTTCGGTCAGCGCATGTAGAAAATGCAAGAAAATGCGCGTGTACTGGCTCATTGAGCCGGAAATGTCGGCGAGGATGACCAGCGGCGGGTGAACGGTACGCCTGGAGCGGAAACGCGGCAAAACCAGATCACCGCCGGTGCGCATGGCACCTCGCATCATGGCCCTCGGATCAATCTTGGGGCCATGCGGATCGGGCCGGAAACGGCGGGTCAGAACCTCGTCATAGGGAAGTTTCAATCGCGCAATCTCCGCCTTGGCAAGGCGGATTTCGGCGGCGGTCATTTGGGCAAAGTCCTTTGAACGCAGGATTTCCTTGCCCGACAGGGTGAAGCGGGCATCGACTTCAACCTCCGGGTTTTCGACTTCCTGTTTCGGCTGCTTGCCTTCAAACAAGGCCTGGCTGACCCGCGTCTCTCCTGCCTTCGGCTTCTCCTTCTGGCGGTTTTCGATTGCCACCGGCGAGAACATCGAGATCAGCTTTTCGACCAGCTCACGCGATTTCCAATAGAGGCGGAAGGCCTCGTCAAATACGGCCCGGTCTTCATGGCGTTTGACGAAGACGGAATGCAGGGTCCAGTAAAAATCATCGCGCGAACCGATTCCGGTGGCCAGCACCGCGTCGATGGCGTCGCGCACAGAGGCAGGACCGACGCGCATGCCAGCCTTGCGCAACGTGCGTCCGAAATAAAGAATGTTGTCGGCTATGCGTCCGTCGGGCGGCGTGATGGTGGAAGTGGCCATGACCTACTCCGCTGCCGCCAGTTCCGCTTTGACTTCATTCAAAATCTTCCGCCCCTCACCCTGCCCGATCCGTGCGATGTCGTCCTGATATTTCAGCAGCACCCCGATGGTGTCGGATATGGTTTCGGGATCAAGCGCCACCTTGTCGAGTTCAGTGAGCGCGCTGGCCCAGTCGATCGTCTCGGCAACACCGGGAACTTTGAACAACTCGATCTCGCGCAATTTTTGCACGTAGCGCACCACCTCGGCAGACAGGCGCTCATTGGCAGCGGGGACCTTGCGGCGGATGATTTCAAGCTCTCGTGCAGCGTTTGGATAATCAACCCAATGGTAGAGGCAGCGGCGCTTGAGGGCGTCGTGGATTTCGCGCGTGCGATTGGTGGTGATGATGACGATCGGCGGCTCTTCAGCCTTGATGGTGCCGAGTTCCGGAACCGTGACCTGAAAGTCGGATAGAACTTCGAGAAGAAACGCCTCAAAAGCCTCGTCGGTGCGGTCCAGCTCGTCAATCAGGAAGACGGGCGCAGCGCCCGGTTTGCCGGAAAGGGCTTCGAGTACCGGGCGGCGGATCAGATATTTTTCCGAGAAAACATTCTTCTCGATCTTGTCCCGCTCGGTTATGCCGGTGGCTTCGTCCATGCGGATTTCGATCATCTGCGCGGCATAGTTCCACTCGTAAACGGCAGACGAAACGTCCAGACCTTCATAGCATTGGAGACGAATGAGTGGGCGACCAAGCGTTTTTGACAGAACTTTGGCGATCTCGGTCTTGCCGACACCTGCCTCGCCTTCCAGAAACAGTGGGCGCTTCATACGCAAGGCAAGGAAAAGAACCGTCGCAAGTGCGCGATCGGCGACATAGTCACCGCTTTCCAACAGCAAGACGGTTTCATCAATCGACGCGGGAAGCGCCTTCGCACCGGCCATACAAATGTCTCCTCCGCCCGTCAGAACGTGTGGTAGCCGCGATTGTGGTAGACGAGCGGTGACAGGTTAGCCGCCGTCCTGATGGCTGTCACCTCGCCAAATAGTACACGATGGGTCGCCATGTCTTTGGTGTCGATCAAACGGCAATCAAATGAGGCCATGCTGTTCGTCAAAACAGGCGCGCCGCTATCAAGCGTTTCCCAATCGGCGAGCGCAAAGCGTTCATCCTGTGTGAGATGCTCTTTTCCCGAGAAGGCGACGGCAAGCGACTGGTGGATGGACGAAAGCGTGTTGAGAACAAAAGCGCCATTTTCCTCAAACATCAAATTGTGCGGATTATTTCGGTTGAGGCAGACCAGAAGGGTGGCAGGGCTGTCTGACACTGAACAGGCAGCGGAAACCGTCACGCCACGCCGACCAGCACTTCCGTCCGTTGTCACGACATGCACCGCGCCAGCGAAATGGCTCATCGCTTCGCGATAGGTGGCAGAATCAATGGTATGTGTCTTGAGCAATCCGGAATTCCGTCCAATTTTGCGCCGCGTTTTATGCCGCATCTGGTCCGGCGCAGCACAATAACGCGCGAACACCGGATGTATATCCCCAAATGCGAATAGAGACGGCGTTGCCCGCCTCTCATGAACGTGCATATGGTGCGTCAATGATGTTTCGAACAGCCCTTTCCGCGACGTTTCTTGCCGCCATGATTGCGATTGGCGCCAATAGCACTGCCTCAGCCGGGAAAATCGGGCTGGTGATTCCGCTTGAAGGGCCATTCAAGTTGCTTGGCGAACAGTCGCAGGCTGGCGCCGAAATCGCGGCGGCGGCCCGTGGTGACGCACTCGTGGTCGTCGAAGACACGTGCGCACCCGAGTCCGGCAGCTTTGTGGCCAAGACACTGGTTGATGAGAAAGTCGATGCCGTCGTCGGCTTTCTCTGTTTTGAGACGCTGGCCGGCGCATTGCCTTTGTTGAAGGACGCAAATATTCCGGCGATCACGACAGGCGTACGGGCCGATAGTTTGACGGACGACAAAGAGAAGACCGCCCACCTGATTAACCGGCTTGGCCCCAAAGACGACAATGAAGCGGCAGCGATGGCCGAATATCTGCTGCCGGATTGGTCCAAGCGCAATTTTGCAATCATTGACGACGGCACCATCCATGCAAGGGATATGGCCGAATCATTTCGTGCGGCGGCAACCGAGGCAGGGTTGAAGCCGGTATTTACGGATACGTACCGGCCCGGCCTGACCAATCAGGCTGCATTGGCGCGGCGACTGCAGAAAGCGGGGGCGACCCACGTGTTCATCGGCGGTGATATGGATGATGCGATGGTCATTTCCCATGATGCCAAGGACTATGGCGGACTGGTCGTGGCAATGGGCGAAAGCGCACTTCCTTCAGATCCGTCGATTGAACACGGCGTGATTTATGCACTCGGCTTACCTGATTATTCACTGAGGCCGGAGGCGGCCGAGGCAAATCTGGCACTCAGGGACAGACGGATAGAACCGGAGAACTACGCTCTCTTGGCGCATGCAGCCGTGGAGATTGCATCCCAATCGATCGCCAGCAATAAGCCGGTTGGAATTGGTCCGTACAAGACTGCTATTGGCGAAGTCCGTTTCGATGCCAAAGGCGACCTTGCTGATAATCCATATCTGTTGATGGAATTGCAGGGAGAAGCTTTTGCACCGGCGAAAAAAGACACTTTGGCCGGACAATGAATGAATACGGTACGAGCAGTAGCCCACAGCGCCTCGGGCTGAAAAAACTGGCGGCTGCAACCTTTGTCTGGGCAATAACTATGGCGACAACATGCGCCGTATCGTTGCTGTGGTTTCGTGATTGGGCGCTGGACGATCAAGCCAAATTATTGATCGGCATATTTGCGGCCGGCGGCATGTTCGGCTTTCCAACTGCCCGGCTTTTGCTGGGGCTTTTTCCGGATAAATGGACACCGACACAACGGTTCGCATCCGCTTTCCTG
>JANMEX010000346.1:0-2876 GCA_031377485.1 Phyllobacteriaceae bacterium | reverse complement strand
ACTTGATGGTTTCCGCAGCAGTCTTTTGTGTTGCTCGCTTCCGCTCGCGACCCCCACCCTAACCCTCCCCACAAGGGGGAGGGAGTCATGTTGCGCCCTACTCCGCCGCCATCCGCCGCTCGGATGCGCCGCGTTCTTTCTTGATCAGTTCGGCGATCATGAACGACAGCTCCAGCGCCTGATCGGCGTTGAGGCGCGGGTCGCAATGGGTGTGGTAGCGGTCGGCAAGTTCGTCCTGCGTAATGGCACGCGCGCCGCCGGTGCATTCGGTGACGTTCTTGCCGGTCATTTCAACGTGAATGCCTCCGGCATAGGTGCCTTCGGAGCGGTGAATCTCAAAGAAGTTCTGCACTTCTTTCAGAATGCGCTCGTAAGGACGCGTCTTGTAGCCGGATGCCGCAGAGATGGTATTGCCGTGCATCGGATCGCACGACCAGACGACCTTGCGGCCTTCCCGCTCAACGGCACGGATAAGCTTTGGCAGATGGTCGCCAACCTTGTCAGCGCCAAAACGGGCAATCAGCGTCAAACGACCGGCTTCATTGTCCGGGCTCAAGGTGTCGATCAAGCGCAGCAAACCATCCGGTTCAAGTGAGGGACCGCATTTCAGGCCGATCGGGTTCTTGATGCCGCGGCAATATTCGACATGCGCGTGATCTTCCTGCCGGGTGCGGTCGCCAATCCAGATCATGTGCCCGGACGTGGCGTACCAATCGCCGGAGGTCGAATCGACGCGGGTCAGCGCCTCTTCGTAGCCAAGCAGCAAGGCCTCGTGGCTGGTGTAGAAATCGGTCTCGCGCAAAGCGTAATTGGTTTTCGACGTAATGCCGATCGAGCGCATGAAATCAATTGTCTCGGAAATACGAGCGGCCAATGCCGAGTAGCGGTCGCCCTGCGGCGAATCTGCAACGAAATCCATTGTCCATTGGTGAACGTTTTCAAGGCTGGCGTAACCGCCCTGCGCAAAGGCTCGGAGAAGGTTCAGCGTGGCGGCGGACTGGCGATATGCCATTTCCTGACGGTTGGGATCGGGAATGCGCGAGGCTTTGTCGAACTCGATGCCATTGATAATGTCGCCGCGGTAGGACGGCAGCGTTACGTCGCCCTTGGTCTCATTGTCCGAGGAGCGCGGCTTGGCAAACTGTCCGGCAATGCGGCCGATTTTTACAACCGGCTGCGAACCGGCAAACGTCAAGACTACGGCCATCTGCAGGAACACGCGGAAAAAATCACGTATGTTGTCCGCGCCATGCTCGGCAAAGCTTTCGGCGCAATCGCCGCCCTGCAACAGGAAACCTCGGCCTTCGGCAACTTCAGCCAACGCCTTCTTCAAGTCGCGGGCCTCGCCGGCGAAAACCAGCGGCGGATAGGTGCGCAGACGACCTTCGACATCGGCTAGAATCTGCTTGTCGGGGTAAGCCGGAACTTGGCTGATCGGCTTGTCGCGCCAGGATGTCGGGGACCAGTTTTGTGTCATGATGCTTGCTTTCAAGGGCTGTGTGACTTCACGCGGCAGCACCGCAGGAGAAGTTTTTGTGGCAAAGGAACTGTGATCGGGCACCATGATATGGTTTTCATCCGCCAGCGCCCTGATCTTCATCACGGCGATGCTTTCATGCGCCTTGGCTGAATCAAGCTCCATCCGGTAGATGGTCGGCTGGCTGATGCCCGCCTTGACCGCCAGCTCAGCCTGCGACAGGTCGAGCATGGAGCGGATGTATTTGATCTGGCGACCGGTCAATTGCGGGATATTCATGGACTGAACCTCGTTGGTGAACGTCCAAATATGTCATGATGAATTGATTGTCAAACCAATGTGAATTAAAATCGTCAAATATTTGGGATATCTCCAAACCCTAAGATCCAACCTGTAAATCAAAGTGATTAGGTGCAAGCGCCGCATGGGCGTAAAATGGCAAGATATCCAAGCCATGAAAGGACAAAAACCATGACCATGAAAGAATTTCATTGCGGCACACTTGTTCCCGGTTGCCAATGGCACACACGCAACGAAAGCGAAGCCGAAATCATCCGCCGCGCATCCGAACACATGCGCGAGACACACGGTGAAACGGTTATCCGCGAGAAAATGGTCGACGCCATTAAAGTACGGATTGAACTGGCAAAAGCTGCCGCTTGAGATTGACCGCCGTTGCTCCGGCCATAACAGCAAGAATACGTAATTATCCAGCGCCACACCCGGTTTCCCGTCTGGCTATTGTCAAAGAGCCCTCAACGAATTGAGGTTGGGAAACAGGGTGTGTGGTCCTGCCTATGACTTTGGTAAGTATGTGACATCGCCACACACCCTGTGCAGTGTTCGTGTGCTGACAATGCCGATTGATGCGCCTTAGACCGCTCTCTCCCGAACATTTGGCACCTTTGATTGTGGGCTCATCACCCGCGACGAGTTTCCGAAGCTCGCCACCAAAGCACCGGCCTTTGCCACGTTGACCCGGATCATGACACCGTGTCCCTTTGCAAAGAGCACAGGGATTATGCGGGAGGTGGCGAAAGGGTAGATAAGTCAACAATGATTTTTTGACTTTTCAAATGAATACAATGGGTTGCGTACATCTAGAGCGGGGATTGATTTGCATTAATGCCGCAAACAAAATTTCGCGGACGCAAGATAAACAGGGATTGATTTATCAACCGCTTTCTCTTTATGGTTGCAGCAATTATTTGGGGGCAATCATGCACTTTGCGGGAAATGTAATTTGGTTTGTGTTTGGCGGCGCTGTCATCGCGCTTTTTTGGCTGATTGGAGCCGCGCTGTTTGCGCTCAGCATTGTCGGCTTGCCAATTGCGCGGGCGGCAATTGAAATGGCAAAGCTTTCCGCCTTCCCGATTGGAAAGGACGTCGTTCATGTTCG
>JANMEX010000506.1:0-3755 GCA_031377485.1 Phyllobacteriaceae bacterium | reverse complement strand
GATGTCTTTTTCTTCCGGCAAAGAGGATGATCCTTCACTGGAACGAGCGATGGCATCCTTTGACCAGGAAGCGGTGTATGAAGTACCGCCCAAGGCGGTTGCCGCCAAACCCGCGGCAAAAGTGGCTTCTGTCAAAGCTCCAATTGCCAAAGCGCCTGCCGCCAAACCAGCAGCGACCAAAGCGCCCGCGCCAAAGCCGGTTGTTTCAGCCAAGCCGGATGATCTGAAATTGATCAAGGGAATTGGTCCGGTCAATGATGCCAAATTGCGGGCGCATGGTGTCACGACCTTTGCCCAAATCGCGGGTTGGAAAAAAGCAGACATTGTCACTGCCGAGAAATACCTGGAGTTTGACGGGCGCATTGCCCGTGAAGACTGGGTTGGTCAGGCCAAAAACCTCGCCAAGGGCGGGAAGCCGTTGCGCGGAGGTGAAAAATAATGTCGGCAGTTGCGACACAAGAACCGCTTTTGAAAGTGCGCGGCGTTGAAACATTCTACGGCAATATCCAAGCGCTCAAGGGCGTGGATATTGATGTGAATGATGGTGAAATCGTCACGCTGATCGGCGCCAACGGTGCCGGCAAGTCAACACTGATGATGACCATATGCGGCAGTCCGCAAGCGCGGCGTGGCTCTATCACATTCGGCGGCACCGATATTTCCAAGATGCCGACGCACGAGATAGCCCGCATGCGCATTGCGCAGTCGCCGGAAGGGCGCAGGATTTTTGCGCGCATGACCGTGCAGGAAAATCTGCAGATGGGCGCCAGCCTCGACAATCTGAAATATTACGATCAGGACGTGGAAGAAATATTCACCCTGTTCCCGCGCCTTAAAGAGCGTATCGGCCAGCGTGGCGGCACTTTGTCCGGCGGCGAACAGCAGATGCTGTCAATCGCCCGCGCGTTGATGGCACGCCCGCGCTTGCTCCTTCTTGATGAGCCCTCGCTTGGTCTTGCGCCGCTGATCATCAAGCAGATTTTTGATGCGATCCGCGAGTTGAACCGTACCAAGGGCCTCACCGTGTTTCTGGTTGAGCAAAATGCGTTTGGCGCACTCAAGCTTGCCTCGCGCGGCTATGTGATGGTCAATGGCGCGATCACCTTGAGCGGGACGGGCAAAGAACTTTTGGCCAATCCGGAAGTGCGTGCTGCCTATCTCGAAGGCGGCGGGCATTGAATTTGTTGCTGCGATAGGAATTTCAAAATGCTTCTGGACATGATTTCAAGAACGGCAGCGGCTGGCGAGTATGTGTTCATGCTGTTGTGCATACTTGCAGCCTGGCAAATCGGCAAATCCACCGCCAGCGATTGGAAAAGCATGACGACGATGGTGGTTTACACGCTGCTTTTGGGTTGCGGTGCGCGCTTCCTGCATTTTGCGTTGTATCAGGCGCAGTTCATCAGCCTCGACCGCTATATAGTTGACACATTGGTGCTGCTGATTGTGGCCTACATCGGCTATCGATACACCCGGACTAATATGATGACCCGCCAATATCACTGGCTCTATGAAAAGGCCTCGCCAATCAGCTGGAAGAACCGGGGCTGAGTTAATCCTGTTTGCTGATAGCGTTTTGTCACAGCTTAACAAAACGTGAATCAGCGTGACATTTGCCGAGAAATCGGCAAAGTTCGGCCCCAAGCGGTGGGTAGTCACCGCCGGGGCTGAAATAAAAAGACCCTCAAAAACCCAATGGGAGTTACAATATGAAGAAAACTTTGTTCTCGGGCGTCGCCCTTGCTGCCATGATGGCCTTCAGCGGTTCGGCTTATGCTGAAATCCTGATCGGCGTTGCAGGTCCGATCACCGGCCCGAACGCTGCCTTCGGTGCGCAGCTGCAAAAGGGTGCCGAGCAGGCTGCTGCCGACATCAATGCCGCTGGCGGCATCAACGGCGAAATGATCAAGCTGACTATCGGTGACGACGTTTCCGATCCAAAGCAGGGCGTTTCCGTTGCACAGAAGTTTGTTGCTGATGGCGTCAAGTACGTTGTCGGTCACTTCAACTCAGGCGTTACCATTCCGGCTTCTGACGTTTACGCAGAAAACGGCACCCTTGTAATCACTCCTTCGGCCACCAATCCGCAGCTCACCGAGCGCGGCCTGTGGAACACGTTCCGCACTTGCGGCCGTGATGATCAGCAGGGTGCAGTTGCCGGCGCTTACATTGCCGCCAACTTCAAGGATGCCAAGGTTGCCGTCATTCACGACAAGACCCCTTATGGCCAGGGCCTTGCCGACGAAACCAAGAAGGCTGCAAACGCAGCTGGCGTCACCGAAGTTGTCTATGAAGGCATCAACGTTGGCGACAAGGACTTCTCCGCCCTCATCACCAAGATGAAGGACGCAGGCGTTTCTTTCGTTTACTACGGCGGTCTGCATCAGGAATTCGGCCTGATCGAACGTCAGGCTGCTGATCAGGGCCTGAAGGCAACCTTCATGTCCGGCGATGGCATCGTCTCCAACGAACTGGCTTCGATCGCAGGCCCGGCCGTTGAAGGCACCTTGATGACGTTTGCTCCGGATCCACGCAAGAACCCGGCTGCTGCTGAACTCGTCAAGAAGTTCCGCGACGCTGGTTTTGAGCCGGAAGCCTACACGCTCTACTCTTACGCTGCTCTGCAGATCGTTGCCGCTGCTGCCAACAAGGTCGGCAAGTCGGATGACGCGCAGGCTGTTGCTGCTGCCATCAAGGCCAATGGCCCATGGGCAACTGCAATCGGCGAAATCGGCTACAATGAAAAGGGCGACATCACCCGCCCGGATTACGTCATGTACACATGGAAGAAGCAGGCCGACGGCTCCTTCACCTATGTCGAAAACGGCATGTAATCACTCGTTCCAGTTCGCTGGAAATGAACCGCCCGGAGCAATCCGGGCGGTTTTTTGTTGGAAATGTGAAACGAGCGGTGGATTGGTCTCCGCCCATTATTTAAGCAATGTTGCAATGCGCTCAATCTATTTGCACTGCAGCAAAATGCACGTTATGGACTTTTCATGAACTTTAGTCTGGCAAGGGCCGGGGATGGCTTTTGCAGTGCGCTGCCATGAGGGTCCATCTGTGCCGATTACCAAGATTCTTGTTGCCAACCGTTCCGAAATCGCCATTCGCGTGTTCCGCGCCGCAAATGAGCTTGGCCTCAAAACCGTGGCGATCTGGGCGGAGGAGGACAAGCTGGCGCTGCACCGCTTCAAAGCGGATGAGTCGTATCAGGTTGGCCGTGGCCCGCATCTCGAAAAGGATATGGGTCCGATCGAGAGCTATCTCTCCATCAACGAAATCATACGCGTCGCCAGATTGTCCGGCGCGGATGCGATTCATCCGGGCTACGGTCTTTTGTCTGAAAGCCCGGAGTTTGCAGATGCCTGCCTTGAAGCCGGCATCGTGTTCATCGGACCGTCGGGCGATACGATGCGCCGGCTGGGCAACAAGGTCGCAGCGCGCAATCTGGCCATTGAGGTTGGCGTGCCGGTCATCCCGGCCACCGACCCGCTGCCTGACGACATCAACGAAGTAAAGAAGCTTGCCTTGCAAGTCGGTTATCCATTGATGCTCAAAGCCTCATGGGGCGGCGGCGGGCGCGGCATGCGCACTATCCGCGCCGAAGCCGATCTTGAGCGCGAAGTCATGGAAGGCAAGCGCGAGGCCAAGGCCGCGTTCGGCAAGGACGAGGTCTATCTCGAAAAGCTGGTCGAGCGCGCGCGCCATATTGAAGTGCAGGTCATCGGTGACCGTCATGGCAACGTCGTGCA
>JANMEX010000248.1:0-2618 GCA_031377485.1 Phyllobacteriaceae bacterium | reverse complement strand
GCTCATCTGCAATCACGAATTCCGGCCTGATCTCATACGCCCCCATCACCTCGCCCTCCCAAGCGCGCCGAATAATTTCGAGTAAAACGCGATTTATTTCGAGAGTCAAATTAAATAGGCGCGGCTCTCGGCAATCTCTCTGTGAGGGAGGGATGTCGGCGAATGCTGACGGGGTGGGGTCCCCCGGCCGTGTGCAATGCCTGTCCAGAACTTGGCACTATCTCCTCGCATCGGGGTGAGATAGTGCGCGTTTATCCCTGCACCTTTGGTATTTTTCGCATTGATTTCATTGTAAAAAATATATTCTGCAGGCAAATCAATTCACACCCTCGCCACCTCCCGCATAATCTCGGAGCTCTTTGCAAATGGGACACGGTGTCATGATCCGGGTCAACGTGGCAAAGGCCGGTGCTTTGCTGGCGGAACTCGGAAATCCGTCGGGGGTGATGAGCCCATAATCAAAGGTGCCAAATGTTCGGGGGAGAGCGGTCTAAGGCGCATCAACCGGCATTGTCAGCACACGAACACTGCACAGGGTGTGTGGCGATGTCACATACTTACCAAAGTCACAGGCAGGACCACACACCCTGTTTCCCAAATGCGACCCCGACCGGCGAAGCCGCGCGGGAGCGCCTTTGCATGCCTGTACGATCCATCAATACCCTTGATCAATTCATTACCGTTTCCGGGTGGTGCTGATGGATATTTCAAAGCATAACCACACACCCGGCCATGCGGCCATATTCAGGTGATTCATGTCCCCAGCCGAAAACCGCGATTCAAAACTTGGGTTTATCTATGCCGGTATTTCCTATTTTCTCTGGGGCTTCCTGCCGTTTTACATGAAGGCCGTCGCCCATATTCCGGCTTGGGAAGTGGTGCCGCACCGCATCTTGTGGTCGGTTCCTGTCACCGCCTTTGTCATCTGGTGGCTTGGCTTGACCGCTGACATCAAGGCAGCGTTTGCCAATCCGCGCACGATTGCCATGGCGGCGCTGACGGCCTCCATCATCACGGTCAACTGGGGCATCTATGTCTGGGCAGTCGGCGCGGGCAGGGCGCTCGAAACCGCGCTCGGCTATTACATCAACCCGCTGTTCTCGGTGTTCCTTGCCGCCGTCCTGATCGGTGAGCGGCTGAATCGCCCACAGCAATTCGCCATTCTTCTCGCCGTCATCGCGGTTGCCATTCTCACTTGGGATGCCGGAGGTCTGCCTTGGGTGTCGCTGGGACTCACCTTCTCATGGGGCTTCTACGCCTATTTGAAAAAGACGCTTCCGGTCGGTCCGACACAAGGCTTTTTTCTCGAAATCCTGATTTTGGCGATACCGGCGCTGCTTATGGTCGGCTGGTTTGAAGCGCATGGCACCAGCCATTTCATCCACACCGGTTGGCAGGATACGGCACTCTTGATAGGCAGCGGCCTTGTCACAGCCATTCCGCTCATCCTTTATGCCAACGGCGCAAAACTCCTGCGCCTTTCGACCATCGCCGTTATGCAATACAGCGCGCCAACGATGATCTTCCTTATCGCCGTTTTCGTCTTCAAAGAGCCATTCAGCATGGCCAAACTCGCCGCCTTCGGCTTCATCTGGGCAGCTTTGATCATCTACACCTGGTCGCTGATCAAAGCGCATCGTGATCGTTGAGAGAAAATATGTACAAGCTTTGGATAGGCAATAAAAACTACTCGTCGTGGTCACTGCGCCCTTGGCTCTTGTTGACGAAACTGCGCATTCCGTTCGAGGAAGCGCTCGAACCTTTCATCGACGCGCCAGTGCAGGAAGACTTCAAGCGCTTTTCGCCGACAGGCAAAGTGCCATGCCTTGTCGATGACACCCGCACCATCTGGGATTCGCTCGCCATCACCGAATATGTCGCCGAACTGCACGACGGCATTTGGCCGGTTGATCCCGATGCGCGTGCATGGGCGCGTTGCATTTCTGCAGAGATGCACTCCAGCTTTCAAGCGCTGCGCGGTTCAACACCAATGAACGTAGCCTTGCGCGTGAAGATGAACCCGCCTTCAGACGCATTGAAGCGCGATATTTCCCGCATCAATGAAATCTGGACAGAGAGCCTCAAGCGCTTCGGCGGCAAATATCTTTGCGGCAACACATTCACTGCCGCAGACGCATTCTTCGCCCCGGTCGCTTTCCGCTGGCAATCTTTTGGTTTCGTTCTCGAAGGCGCCGCAGAAGAATACGCCCGCACCATGTTGGCCGAACCAGCGATGCTCAGTTGGCAACAAGCTGCACTCGCTGAGGTGTGGCAAGACAAATCCCATGAGGACGAATGCACGGCGGCAGGAACCATAATCGAGGATCTGCGCAACGCTTTCAAACAGCGAGTTTAGAAGCGTCGGCTAAGATGTCTGACCAGCAAATAGAACATACCGGCAAGCAAAATGGCCACAAGCGTCGCGAACCAAAATCCATTCGGATTGCTTTCAAACGGCAAGCCTTTTGTGTTCATTCCAAACATGCCGGTGACGATGGTCGCTGGAAGCATCACTGCGGTCATGATCGAGATGATCGACAGAAGATTGTTGGACCGCTCGGACAATCGAGCCATCACCTCGTCCTGCATGGCGCAGCAGCGGCGCACGATTTCGATTT
>JANMEX010000238.1:0-4748 GCA_031377485.1 Phyllobacteriaceae bacterium | reverse complement strand
GATGATTATACGAAGACCCTGATGGCGGCTGTGCCGTTACCGGTCGTTGCGCCACCCGCTGGCAGAGATTTCATGCTGCAGCCCAGCTGAATCCAGCGCTATCAATGGCGAAAATGACATTTGTGAAAGAAATGGATTCATTTGAATGCGTTGAACCGCGTCATTGATTGACCGCGCAGCCACCATGGGCAACTGCCAATCCAATGCCGCAGCGTCCTGCTGGTCTAATTTTGGGAGAAAAATCCATGGCCCGTTCCGCAAGACCCACCGTTGCTGATATCCGTGCCCTCAAGGGCAAGCGCCAGATGTCGATGCTGTTTGTCGATACCGTCGATGAAGCCGCCGCCGCTTCGGCCGCCGGCATAGATATGCTGTCAATCATCGATCCGGTCTGGACGCCGGAAATGAGAGAAGCCGCAGGCAATTGTTTTGTGCAAGTCGGGCTGCTCTACGGCGAACTCTGCACCTACGAAGACTATATCCGTGCCGCGCATCGTGTCACCCGCATCGGTGCTGATTGCTGCTATTGCGCAGCAAGTCTCTCAACCATCAAGGGTTTGGCGGATGAGGGCATTCCGGTCGTCAGTCATGTCGGACTGATCCCGTCAAAAGCCACATGGACTGGCGGTTTCAAGGCTGTTGGCAAGACTGCAGACAGCGCCATGCGCGTATTTGAACATGTCAAACAACTCGAAGCTGTCGGGGCATTCGGCGCAGAGCTTGAAGTCGTGCCCGACCGCGTTGCTGAAGAAATCACCAAGCGCACCTCGCTGATCATGCTGGGCATGGGCGCTGGTCCCCACGCCGATGCACAGTACCTGTTTGCCGAAGATGTTCTTGGCTATACCCGTGGCCATAAGCCGCGCCACGCCAAGGTTTACCGCAATTTCCGCGCCGAAATGGACCGCCTGCAAGCCGAGCGTCTCGCCGCCTTCAAGGAATTCAACGCTGATGTCGCATCAGGCGCCTATCCTCAAGCAGAGCATGCAGTCGCCATCAATGACGCAGAGTTTGAAACATTCATGAAGCGCATCGG
Organism: Phyllobacteriaceae bacterium; assembly: GCA_031377485.1. Lineage (GTDB taxonomy): Bacteria > Pseudomonadota > Alphaproteobacteria > Rhizobiales > Rhizobiaceae > JANMEX01. The sequence goes on along the minus strand of JANMEX010000238.1, from coordinate 3,712 downwards.
CTGATCGGTGGCCTGCCAATTTGCAGTTCGCCTTGATTGTGGAACGGCATTCAGCGGTCAGATTTTGAAGCAGATAATATAGTCTTTCCCAATGCCATCGTTATTCCTTCCATCAAAGGCTCACGAAACAGATCCATCCGTGCAAACGCCTCGATTGAAAAATTCGGGTCGATTTCAAGTAAACGCCGTGCGGCGGCTTCCGCCGCTTGGAGATTGCCAGAATTCACATGACTGGCCACCTGATACACATAGGCCACTGTAAATCCCGGATTGGCTTGAATTGTCATGCCAGCGTAGTTCGCAGCTTCTTTGAAACGTCCGGCGAACAGATTTGTCAGTGCAAGCGCGCAATAGGGGTGGTAGTTAAGCGGGTCATTCAACGGGCTGAGCCGCAATGCTTTCATTGCATGTTCGACTGCCCTTTCATGGCGTTCGCTGTGGGCACTGACAAGTGAGCTGAAACCCAGCGTCAGTGGCGAATTGCAGTTAAGCGCAAGAGCCCTGTCCAAGACCTCAATGGCGTCGTCATAGTTGCGTGTCAGATTGGCGCGAACAAAAGCGGCGATGGACAGCGCCTGCGGGTTTTCGCAATGTACGCCTAGTGCGACAGTGGCATGTTTGAGCGCAGCCAACTTGTCAGCAGGATCAAACCCGTTTCTGAAATAATGCTGCTCATGGCACCATGCTGCATATCCATGTGCTGGCATATACTCCGGGTCCAATTGAAGAGAAGCATTCAGCAATTGAAGTGCCTTGCCGGTTTCCGACAGAGAATTGGAAAGCACAAGCGGCAATGCTCGCAAATAGAGATCATAAGCGCTCAGATTGTGTGGCGGCTTCAGCCGTGCGCGTTCAATTTCAGCGCGCCGGATCGAAGGTTCAATCACCCCGGTGACATACTCCGCAAAACGGTCCTGAAAATCAAAAATATCGTTGATATCGCCGTCAAACTTTCCGGCCCAGATGTGCGCCGCCGAAGCACCATCAATAAGTTGCCCGTTAACCCGTATATGGTCGCCCGACCGTCGGACGCTGCCAGCCAACAAGTAGCGAACTCCAAGTTCGGCCGCGACCCTGCGAAGATCCATTGTACCATTGTTATGCACTTCAAACGTATCGTATGCGATGACAAGCATACCGTGAATCTTCGACAGGTTGGTGATAATTTCCTCAACCAGACCAATCGCAAATTCGTCGTGTCCGGATGAGTCACCCATATTTGTGAAAGGCAAAACCGCGATCGACGGCTCGCTGGCTTGTGCAGGACCGTGACGCTCTGGCAGAATGAACCTGTAGCCACGCCGTGTTACAGTCTGCAGCACATTATGCTGATCATCGTTGAAGGCGCGCCGAATTTCGTGAATGCATTGTACCAGACTATCGTCTGTTACAGACGTACCCCGCCAGACAGCTTCAATTATTTCGTCCTTGGTCACCAGTCTGTTCGCATTCAGAACCAGATAGCGGAGCGCGGCAAACGTTTGCGGGCGAAGCGCTATTGTCTTGCCGTCGGCAGAGCACAGCGTTTCGCTGCCGAAGTCGGCAATAATTTCATTGATCACAAATGTGGTTTGAACCGTCACGTTCATGCACCCTTTCGACCAATCGGTCGAAAACAATTCTGCCCTTGGGAATACTAAACCTTCGCCCGCGGCTTGTCAGCGTTTCTGTCAGTCGTGAATTCGGGACAAATTCGCCGAATGATCGTCTGACGCTCACCACACGTTGAGTATTGCAGTGGTATGATCGCCAATAAACCGGCTTGGTGGAGGTGAGATCACATGACTTGTCTGGGCGCAAATATGTTTGCGAACAGCGTGTCGGTTCGGGCCATGCTGGCGCTTTCTGCCTGCCTCATTTTTACGCTTCAAAATCCTGCTCGGGGACAGTCACGGTCTTTGGCGCTGCAGGGCATGTTTTGCAATACGGAGGCGCAGTTGGACATTGCGCTTCAATTGATGGGCCAAGGCTTTAAGCCGCGCACGGCGGCGTCACTTTCAAACAAGACGGAAGTTGTCTGCACATATGTTGATTTACTGGAATATGTCATCGAACATCCCGTAGAAATTTGGCAAAATCACAGCGCGATAGCAGCTACAAAATACAAGGCGTTGTTGATGGGTGTAATTGTCGGCGATCAACTGAGGCCAATTTCTCCACCCGCCGAGATATTTTTCGCTACGCCGCAACCAATTGCCAGCGCGGTCGTTGAACGGCCGATTTAGTTGTTACTGCGTTTCGTCCGCCCATTACCCCTCTGGTTGTCTCAGACCGTTGCTGCATGAATCCTGATTCAGATACCGCAAAACTTAATTGAAGGGTTTCTGCGTTGGTCTGGTAGCACGCCAGCGTTGAACAGTGATAAGACTGATTTCTCTGATTCCTGCCGGTGCCGCTTGACTGAACAAGTTCGACGGCGCTCGCTTCTTCGACTGGATGGCACACCAATGAGCAGTTTGAAATTCGGCACCAGCGGCCTTCGCGGCCTTGTCACGGAATTGTCGGACGATGTCTGCTTCGCCTATGCCACAGCCTTTCTGAAACATATGAAAGCTGCGCACGGCGTCGTTTCTGACGCCGTCATTCTGGTTGGTTATGACCTGCGCTCCAGCAGCCCGCAAATGGCTGCGGCTTGTATGTCAGCAGCAAGAAAAGCGGGGATGCGCGTTGAAAACTGCGGCCCGTTGCCCACCCCCGCGTTGGCCCTGCGCGCCCAAAACCTCAAATCGCCGGCCATTATGGTCACCGGCAGTCATATTCCGGCGGATCGCAACGGGTTGAAATTCTACCGTGCCGATGGCGAAATCGACAAGGCAGACGAGGCCGGGATATTGAATTTGGTTGATCTGACTCCAGTTCCGGTGCCCACGTCAAGTTTAGATAATGCAATTAATACAATTGCATATGATGAATATTTAAGGCGATGCATGTCCATCCTGATACCTGATGCGCTTACCGGAATGCAGATCGGCGTCTATCAGCACAGTTCCGTTTCGCGCGATCTGATGGTTCAGCTAGTTCAAAGTTTTGGCGCGACAGCGGTGCCGCTGGGTCGGTCAGATGGGTTTGTCCCTGTCGACACCGAAGCCTTGCGGCCGGAGGATGTGGCGTTTGCAAAACACGCTTGTGCCACCAATACACTCGACGCGGTCATATCCACTGATGGCGACGCCGACCGACCCTTGGTGGCGGATGAGACCGGAACGTTTTTCCGCGGCGACATGCTCGGCATTTTGACTGCGAAATTTCTCTTGGCGGATGTTGTTGTTACCCCGGTGACTTCTGGTTCCGCTGTAGAACGCTGCGGCGTATTCGGCGGTGTTGTCCGCACGCGTGTCGGTTCGCCCTATGTGATTGAGGGCATGGCAAAAGCCATTGCTGGTGGCGCGAAAACGGTTGTCGGCTTTGAAGCCAATGGCGGGGTGTTGCTTGGTTCCGATGTTGTTGTCTCAGGGGGTACACTCAACGCCTTGCCAACGCGCGACGCCATGTTGCCTATTCTTGCTGTCCTCGGCCTTGCCGCCAAAGACAAAGTTGCAGTTTCCAAACTTGTCGCGGATATGCCGGAACGCTTCACCCAAAGTGGCCGGATTGAGCATGTCGGACCGGACCGCACAGGACCATTCCTGGAAAGCCTGTTGAACAGCGCCACACGCGAAACGCATTTCTCCACAGCAGGAACCATTGCCGGGTTTGACGCCATTGACGGCGT
>JANMEX010000228.1:0-3411 GCA_031377485.1 Phyllobacteriaceae bacterium | reverse complement strand
CGCCGCTGTTTGCCGGGCGGGAGATGGTCCGCCGGACAAAGCGAATTTGGTCGGCACTTGCGAGGCGCGAGCGGGCAAACTCAAGCAGGCTGTCCTTGCCGACACCAGATGGCCCGACAACGACAAACAATCTGCCCGCTTTTTCGTTCATGCCACTCGCTCTCCGCTGCGCCAGACCGTCCGCACTACCGGCACGCCATTATCGCGGCGCACACGCACTAAATCGGCTCGCAGGTCCGTCACTATACGGCCGCGATCATTCAGACCGACGGTGCGTGCCGGTGTTGCCGTTACCATGGCAATGGCCTGTGGCAGCGTGATCGTTTCGACTTCATCCGCCAGGATGAAGGGCGCATGTATGAGGCTGAAAGGCACATAATCTGAAGACAGGACATCAAGCGTTCCGCGCTCGGCCAGATCACGCGCTGCAATGTTGCCCGAATGCGACTTGCCACGCACGATGTTCGGCGCCCCCATCAAGACGCTCATGCCCGCTTCATGTGAGGCCTTGGCGGCCTCCAGGCTCGTCGGGAATTCAGCGAGCCTTACGCCACACCCGACGGCTTCATCGACATGTTCGAGTGTTGCGTCATCATGGCTGGCAACCGTGATGCCAAGCTCATTGCAGTGAGCTGCAATAGCGTCACGATGCGGTTTGGCATATAGCGCTGACGCGTCCTGCCGACGTTTGACAAAATGGGCGAAGGCTTCATCCGACAGGCCACGCTTGGTTTTGTAGTAGAGTGTGTACTGGTCCATGGTCTGGAACTGGCGCTGGCCGGGCGCATGATCCATCAGCGACACTAGGCGGACTTTTGCATCCCGCTCGAAGCCTTCAAAATGCTGGAGCACGTCGGCTGAAGAAACCTCGCAGCGCAGGTGAATAAGATGGTCGGCCCGCAATCGGCCTTCCTGCTCGGCAGCAAGCAATGCATCCGCCATCCTGCGCATTTCGCCATCGTCGAACCCGCCGTCTTCATCTGATCCCATGCGGAGGCAATCGAACACGGTAGTGATGCCGGAGGAGGCGATCTGCGCATCATGAGCCTGAATGGCTGACATCATATTCCAGCGCACGCCGGGGCGTGGGGAATAGTGCGCTTCCAGATGATCGGTATGGAGTTCAATCAAGCCGGGCAGGACATAATCACCCTCCATGTCCTGACCCACTGCAGTCACTTTGTCGGCAATATCGGCGATCAGGCCATCTTTAAGCACCAGAGTGCCGTGAATGACCTCATGTTGCAGGACGATCCTGGCATTGGTGAGAATTGTCTCCGTGCTCAAGACGTCAAGCCTTTCCATTGAAATGCGAAGCGTGGACCGGGCGCTCGGTGCGGACTGCAAAGTCCCAGCCGGGTGCCGGTTCGACAAAAATGGCGATGTTGGAAACGGTGTGCGGCTTTCCGAGGAAGGCTGAAAAATGCTTCTCGAGTAAGGAGCGAACTTCACCGGACTCTTTGCCATACACCCGGCCGGTCAGCGTCATGTGAAAGAAGAACTCCTCGAACACATAAGGGTACCCCCAGCGTTCGAGTTGCCTGCGCTGGCTTTCAGTGAGTTTTTCCGGATTTCGTCGTTCAATGTCACTTTGTGTCAGTGGCGCGCGAAACCGGTCGAACTCGCGAACGATCAGGCCGGCAAATTCGTTGAGCGCGTCGCTCGGCTGTTCGGGGACAAGCGCGAAGAAGCCGTCGATCTGACGCAAAACCAGTGAACGGATGACAATGGGTCCGGCAGCCGGCTTCAGTTCAGCAAAGGCGTCATTCAGTTCCTGTTCGGTGGCGTTGCCTGCCAGAGTAAATGGAGCCTTGAGCGTAGCATGAAAACCGTAGCGTCTTGCCTCGCGCACGAGTTCGGTGTGGCGTTCAACGGTCCAGCCAGACGGCAATTCCGGAATAGTTGCCGGACCGCCGAATGCATCGCGGCCAAGCCAGTTTGAGGCTGCGACACTTAGCGGGTCATCCAGGTCAGGCGTATGATAAATGGCGTAGCGCACAGGATTCTCAGATCAAGAATTGCAGGGATCTGGCGCTGCAACTACGCCGGTTCCGTGACAGGTTGATGATGGCAAGCCGGATCAATGTTGGGCCTGCCCCATCAGCATGCCACGCAAGCGCCCGGAAATCGCGTCGAACACGTAGACGACGATCAGGATCAACAAGACCATGTAGGCCACGTTTTCCCAGTCGGAATTGGTACGCATGGCTTCCCAAAGTTTCAGGCCGATGCCTCCCGCGCCGACTGCGCCAATGATGGTTGCAGAGCGGGTGTTGGATTCCCAATAGTACAGCGCCTGACTGGCAAAAATAGGCATCACCTGCGGGATGACACCAAACCGCTGCACCGCCGCCGGATGGGCGCCGACCGAGCGCACGCCTTCGCGCTGCTTGTCATCGATGTTTTCCAGCGCCTCTGAATAGAGTTTGCCGAGCGAACCGGTATCGGTGAAAAAGATCGCCGATATGCCGGCCAGCGGGCCCGGGCCAAAACCGCGCGTGAAAAACAAAGCCCAGATCAGCATGTCGACCGAGCGCAGGAAGTCGAAAAAGCGCTTTGTCACCTGGTTCATGAGGCGGTTCTTCGTCACATTGCGCGCAGCGACAAAAGCCAGGGGGAAAGCGATGATGGTGGCGAACAGCGTGCCGACAAAGGCCATCACGACGGTCTGCAGCAACTTGGTCCAAACATCGAGATGCTGCCATTCTCCATTATAAAGTATGTTGTTGACGGCAAGCGAGAGATTGCTTCTTTTCGGATCGATCTGCTCGCCCGAATTGATAAGCCCTGCCACTTCCATCAGACTTTTGCCGTGATAGGGCGAGGTGGTGTCGAACAGGAAGTTCGCCCAGCCGAAGAAGCGTTTGCGGATCTTGACCTTGGAATCATCGATTTCGCCCCAACCGGCAAAGCCGAGCGAGAGGCTGATCTTGGCTCCCGGATCGCGCTGTGAGGCAAAAGATGGCAACGGCCCTTCGGGAAAAACGCCACTACCGGGCTCCATTCGCGCAACCAGGGTTTCAGCGCCATCAGACACGGTCACTACGCTGTCCTCCACAATCAGCACTTTTGATAAGCTGAAGGACACCACCGCGCGGGATACGACTTCCTCAATTTTCTCCGCACCGGATGCGTCCGATTTGACTGGTGCATTGCCGCCGACGATAGCGCCAGGCGCCATAAATCCCGGCGACTTTTTCACCGGGGCGCTGGCTTGCGCATCAGGCGCTTTCACATCCGCGGCTACGGCCTTCATCTCGGAAGTCTTCTGCAACCATTCGGGATCGGGATTGTCACCAATCGGTGTGAAACGTGGATAGGTGATGCGCATGGTGCCATCTGCCGTGACTTCAATGTCCGGGCGGACCTCATAAGTCACCCAGTCCGCCATGTATGTGCCGGCAATTGTCC
>JANMEX010000193.1:0-1746 GCA_031377485.1 Phyllobacteriaceae bacterium | reverse complement strand
CGGCCTCCGACCATGCCGGCAGGCACGGGTGAGCTCGGCGGGGCAGCTTCGAGGCGGTTGCGCCTTCCGGCACGACGCGCAGGGAGTTCGGACATGGTGGCCTCTCAAGGCTTGCTTTGGCCGTAACAAACACGCAACTCTTGTGCCTTTCAAACGATCATTCCGAATGGGTCGCATTCCCCGGTGTAATGTGAAGTTCGCCTTGGCCTGCGGCTTCTGCGCTAATCCAGTCAAGAAAAGGCCCGGTCCCTTGGGTTTTGAGAGCAGTGCTGGATGTGCAGAGGTAATACCCCTCGTGCGTTTCCAACGCTCGATCCACCGGGCAAACCAGCCGCCCCTCGGCCAGAAGCGGATCGGTGATATAGCTCCACCCCAAGGCCACGCCTTGGTCCGCCTCGGCCGCCTGCAACACCATCGGGTAGGAGTTGAACCGCAACCCGCGACGCACCGGCTGACCGTTCACCCCCTGCCGCAACAGCCAGGTCCGCCAGTCCACCCCACCGAAGGAAGGCTTGCCGTATTCAAGGTGCAACAGTGTCTGGTCGAGCAGATCCGCAGGACGAAGCAGCGCCGGATGGTCACGCTGATAGGCCGGACTGCAAACCGGATAGACGCGTTCGCCGAACAGAAGCCGGGCCTCCAGCCCCTCCCATCGGCCTGACCCGAACAGGATCGCCACGTCCACCTCTCCCGCCCCAGGCAAGACGGGCTGATCGGTCGCCAGAACGCGAAGGTCGACGTCCGGTTGCAGCGTACCAAAGCGTTCCAGCCGCGGCATCAGCCAGAACCATGCAAAGGCGACCGAGGCGCAGACTGTGATCTGCGGCGCTTTCGTCGCCGCGCCAAGTGCCGCAAGGCAGGCACTGACATCGTCCAGCCCTCGCGTCACTGACTCGAACAGCCGCTGCCCCTCTGACGTTACCTCGATGGCGCGGTGCAGGCGGCGAAACAGCTGCATATCCAGTGCATCCTCGAGCGACTTGATTTGCCTGCTAACCGCGCTTTGCGTGAGGCATAGTTCTTCGGCAGCGAGCGTGAAGCTGCGGTAGCGCGCCACCGCTTCGAAAGTGTGGAACAGGTCCAAAGGTGGCAGGCGGTATTTGCTCACGGACATCCTTTCGCTTCCAGCACTTGGCCAATTCTAAATCTGGTGACTGGTTTATGAAAAGCTGTCTACCAGAAACGAACTGGATTTGGCGCGGGTGAATTGCAGGCGAGCTGCCTTCGCTATCCCTGGAACGGCATTCGGCAGTAGCATGGCCTGCTGGCAAAACATGAGAAGGATGACATCAGTGAAAACGGCATAGCCGGCTTGAAGGTCGCTTGCAGCGATTCATGGGTCGCCGTTTCGGGCGGAGGCAAATGACTGGTTTCGCTGAGATGTTCAAAAACCATCTGTCCCAAAATTGGTCCGCTCACCGCTCTTTATGATCATTCCCTTCGTTGAAGCGAGCGTCAGCTATGTGGAACAGCGGGATTGATCGAGATTGACCGACATGCGGGCGCAAAGCCGTAACCTGACCACTGCGCTTGGACGTCTGCACTTTTGATCAGTTCAAACCAGTTCAATGTCCAAAGTGAGGGCGCAAAGCGGGCGTTATTAAAGGCGGCAAACAACATCCAGTTTGGGTTTAAACCGCCCGCCTTGTCGGCAGATTACTCGTCGGTCCAGCCAGCGCCTCTGATCCGTCTTCTAGTTTTCTCCAATTCGGCGTTGAGAACAATATAAGAACAAATACCTTGCCT